>JAYVOS010000158.1:0-2056 GCA_043757775.1 Chloracidobacterium sp.
GCAGCGGTCTGGGACACGGCGGCACCGACGTTTCGCCACGATTCGTTTGAGGCATATAAGGCAAATCGCGAAGCGATGCCCGACGATCTCGCGGCCCAACTACCTTACATTGTCCGTGTCTGCGAGGCTTTCAACGTCCCGATCCTCAAGCTCGACGGTTACGAAGCCGACGATCTCATCGGCACGCTTGCACAGGAATGCGAGCGTAAACAGATGAAAGCCGTCATCGTCTCTAACGACAAAGACCTTTGTCAGCTAGTCCGCGATCCGTATATTGTCGCAATGAGGCAAAATTCGCAAAACCTAAAACGCAAAGTTCCCGTCCCGCCTATCGAATGGTGCGACGAGGCTTGGGTCAAAAACAAATTTGGCCTGCCGCCCGACAAGATCATTGACCTCCTCGGTCTTATGGGCGATGCCGTTGATAACATTCCTGGTGCTCCCGGCATCGGAGCGGTTGGAGCCTTAAAACTCGTTACCGAATGGGGTTCGGCTCTTGCCGCAATGGAAAATGCGGACAAGATCACGCATAAAACCCAACGCGAGAGCCTGCAAAACAATCAGGCGATCATCAAACAATCGCTCGAACTCGCGACCGTCCATTGTGAAGTCCCGATCAGCCTCGACCTCGACGCTCTCATCGCCAAACAGCCCGACCGCAAACTCGCCTACGAGCTTTTCCGCGAGCTTGAGTTCAAGACGCTCACCAACGAGTTTGCCAGCGATGGATTCACCGCTCCGACTGCCTCTGCAACTGCATCTGCCGCTGACTCCGGCGGCTTGTTCGACAACTTTCCAACGCATACCGGGGGCGATGTCGAGACCAAATATTCGATCATTAATAATAAAGCCGAGCTCGATAAACTCGTTCGCCGCCTGTTCGAAGTCGATCAGTGGAGCTTTAACGTCAACGACGCCAATTCGAACGAAAAATCGAGCTGCTACGAAAAATCCGCTCCGCTCGGGCTAGCGATCGGGCTTGGCAATGGCGAGTCGTTTTACGTCGATCTCGAAAACTTTGCCGAAGGCGTCGATGCCGCAGTCAAGCCGCTCAAAGACATCCTCACCAACGCCTTTTTCGACAAAACCGCTCACGACGCTAAGCGTAACACCGGTGCCCTGCTCAAGCTCGGCATCCGTCCCGCGTCCGTCAAAGACGACACGATGATCGCCGCGTATCTGCTCGATCCGGGCCGTTCAAATTACGCCGTGCCCTTTCTCGCACAGGTCTATCTCGACGTTGACGCTGTCCACACCGTGCCTGAGGGATATGACGAGCAGGTCTTTCGAACACTCGAAAACGCCGATCTCGTCTCGCGCCTTGCACCTGTTCTTCGCGACAAGATCGCGGAGAATCAGCTGCAAAAGGTCTATACCGAGATCGAAATGCCGACCATCGACGTGCTCATCGACATCGAGTTAGTCGGGATGAAGGTCGATGGCCCGAGCCTCAATAAATTCTCCGCCGACATCGTCAAAGCCCTCGGCGAACTCAGCACGAAGATCTTCGCCATCGCCGGGCGTGAGTTTAATATCGGTTCGCCCAAACAGGTCGGCGAAGTTTTCGGCGAGCTCAACATCGACACCGGCAAAAAGACCGCGACCGGACAGATCTCGACGGGACACGACGTGCTTGTCGAGCTGGCGGTCAATTACGAGATCGCCCAGCACATCATCGATTACCGGGAAATGGACAAGCTCCGTGCAACCTACGCAGATGCTTTGCCTAAGATGATCCGCGAAGACGGACGCGTTCACGGCTGTCTCAATCAGACCGTCGCCGCTACCGGACGCCTTTCGTCCACCGAGCCTAATCTGCAAAACATCCCCGTCCGCACCGAGCTCGGCCAAGAGATCCGCCGTGCGTTCATCCCCGAAACCGGCAACAAGCTCATCTCCGCTGATTACTCTCAGCTTGAGCTTCGCATCCTCGCACACATCACGCAGGACGCTAACATGCTCGCGGCGTTCAAAAATGGCGAGGACATCCACGCTCAGACAGCTCGTCTCGTCTTTGGTGCGACCGACGAAAAAGACCTCAAGGAAAAACGCCGTC
>JAYVOS010000159.1:0-2056 GCA_043757775.1 Chloracidobacterium sp.
GGTGTCGATTCGACAAGCGCGGCTGATTTTGCCACTGCAAAAGAAGAGATGAATCAGATCGGGCTAATTTCATTTTTTATAAAGGTTGATACGCGGGAGTTTTTTGAGTCAACATTACTTGGAGATTGTCAGACCACTATCAGATTTTCGCGGGCTCAGATCCAACGCTACTATCGCAGCCTGCACGCCAAAGGGAACATGGAAAAGGCTGTCGATTTCTGCGGTCTGGGTGATTTTGAACGGCTCGCGATCAGCAAAAGGCTCTATGAGATAGCCGATACTGAGATGAACGACCTTGCAAAAAGCTCGGGCGGTAAGGTTTTTCCGGTCAATGATCTTAGCGAGGCTCGGAATGCATTCAAAAGCGTTGCCGATGAGATCGGGACGAAATATACGCTCGGGTATTATCCGTCTAATGACAAACGTGACGGGACGTATCGTAAGATCAAAATCGAATTAAAAGGTCTGCCGGCAGGTACGGTCGTTCGTAACCGCGAAGGCTATACGGCACCGAATCAGTGAACAGTGAACAGTGAACGGTGAACAGTGAATAGTTAAAGAGCAATGTGAGATGATCTTCTGCGAAGCTTTTGCACTCTTTCACTTTTTCACCTTTCCACTCTAAAATTATTATATGACACAGAAGTTTGGACGTATTTGTTTGATGGTTTTGGACAGTGCAGGGATCGGCGAGATGCCAGATGCCGCCGCTTGGGGTGATGCAGGGTCGAATACGCTTGGGCATATTTTAGAATCTCGCACTGTTAATATTCCTAATCTGCAGGCGATGGGATTGGGTAACATCACTCCACTCAAAGGGCTTACTGCTGTTGATTCCCCGACGGGGAATTACGGCAAATGCACGCTCAAATCAGACGGCAAGGATACGACGACGGGGCATTGGGAAATGGCAGGGATTATCCTGAAGCAGGGTTTTCCAAAGTTTCCCGATGGTTTTCCGCCGCGGATCATCGACGAATTCGTCGACAGAGCCAATATTCCCGGCGTTCTTGGCAATTTCGCCGCGAGCGGCACTGAAATTATCAAAGACCTGGGCGAAGAGCATATTCGCACGGGCAAACCGATCGTTTACACGTCGGCTGACAGTGTCTTTCAGATCGCCGCTCACGAAGAGATCGTGCCTATCGACCGTCTCTACGAGATCTGCGAGATCGCTAGGAATATTTTGCATGGTGACGACGAAGTCGCTCGTGTGATCGCGAGGCCTTTTCTGGGTTCAACCGCCGACACATTCAAACGCACTGAGAATCGCCACGATTACGCAGTTCCGCCGCCAATTAACCTGCTGCCGAAGTTAAAGGATGCCGGTCTTGATGTCGTCTGTATCGGCAAGATCGCGTCGATCTACGACAATATGGGCGTGACCGAAGACCTCACCGCGAAGAACAACGAACAGATCATCGATGTCACTATTGAGGCGTTAAATGCTGACACGCACGGTATCATCTTTAGCAATCTGGTCGATTTTGATATGCTTTACGGCCACCGCCGCGACGTCGAGGGGTATGCGAAGGCGCTTGAGCATTTCGACGCTCGTCTGCTTGAGATCATCGACGCCCTCACAGACGACGATCTGCTCATAATGACCGCCGACCACGGTAACGACCCGAGCTTTCCCGGCTCCGACCACACCCGCGAATACGTCCCGCTGCTCGTCTATGGCAAAAACGCCGCAAGCGGCGCCCAACTCGGCACACGCCAATCTCTCTCCGACATCGGCCAGACCATCGCAGAGAACTTCGGCGTGGTTATTGACGACGGCATAAGCTTTCTGGGTGATGTAGCGGCATAATTTTTTGGGGGGAAGCTATGGACCTGCAAAAACGACTTGACGAAAGCGGCTACACAAAAGCCCTCGAAGAATTGGAAGAAGCAAAGAAGGCTCGTGACTTTTTACGGGCCAATCTAGAGGCCGGTAATAAGCCCACCGTCCCGATAACTCAGGTCCTTGCCGACCTTGCGGAAATGGAATTGTGGATACCTAAAGCCGAAAAGGCTCTTGCCGATGAATTGGCCGCGACGATCAAACACGTCG
>JAYVOS010000160.1:0-2055 GCA_043757775.1 Chloracidobacterium sp.
CTGTGTGTTTCATCTCTATATCTCGTGTGTATTTTAAGTATTGTCTTATTATTTCTTTGTTCCTGGTGTGCTGAACTGCTGATATGCCACGCGGAAAAGTTCCGACAATGCCTTAGCCGTTTCAGGCGACAGATCTTTGTCAGCACGAAGGTGAGCCTCGATTATATCAGGCGTTTTTTCGTGCGGGTAATAGATCACCGGTTCGACGTTGGAGGATGTGTGCGTCATAAGACGATCGACCGGAATGTCGAGCCATTGCGTAAGCCGTGCAATATTGTCAGCGTCCGGCCGGCCGGTACCGTTTTCTATCCGCGACAGCGTCGAAGCCGATACCTCGGTCAAATCGCCGACGTCACGCAAGCTAAGTTTCAATTCCTCACGACGGCGTTTGATCGCCTTTCCCAGTTCGGTCGTGCTAATTAGACTGTCAGTTTTGTATCCCATAATAATTTTCTCCTTTAGTAAATCAAAAGTGCCACAGATGGACTTTGTATTTCACAGATAAAACATACCACATCATTTTTTTATATGCAACACCTAATTTCACACTTGCAACAAATAAATTATTCTGATACATTGTATCACAGATGCAACATACCGGATATGAGCAATGCATCTTTTGATAACTAAAGCTGAGTCGTGTGGTCTGACACTCGGCGAACAGGGATCGCTACAACTGCCTAATTACCGGCTTCTCAGACAGGCCGGGGATAAAATGGGCAGCTCACAGCGATCTGGATAACAACACAGGAGAAACACGATAATGAAACGCAACACAGTAACCGAAACGCAAGAACTCGAAACACAGGAAAATTTATTTCCGACAGAAATAACTAATAATGTTTTAGATTTTTCGACAACATTGAAAGAATTACGCAAAACGGTCAATCCCGATCTGATCCGTCAGCGT
The DNA here is from genome assembly GCA_043757775.1 of Chloracidobacterium sp. Classification (GTDB taxonomy): domain Bacteria; phylum Acidobacteriota; class Blastocatellia; order Pyrinomonadales; family Pyrinomonadaceae; genus OLB17. Next base: position 911 of record JAYVOS010000160.1, read on the forward strand.
GCCGGACGACGCGACCGCAACGGCCACGTTCACATGGTCGAGTATGTCGAATGGCACACCGTCGCTGACGTGCTCGACGATAATGCACCCAACTGGGCTCATTCCGTCAAGGATATTCGCTCGATCGGCGACATCATCACCGTGACCGTCGCGATCACCATCGACGGCGTCACACGCGAAGGCATCGGCACCGGAAAGGCTATCAGCGAGACCGGCATTAAAAAGGCCGAGCATGATGCTTTAAAACGAGCCGCTGTGAAATTTGGCATCGCACGTGAGCTATATAAAAAGGAGTTCGATTCGATCGAGCAGTCTGACGAGACGCCAAGCTATGGCCCCTCGCCGGCGATCGTTGACCAGGTCGCAAAGAGCCTCGGCGATATGGTCACTGCGAAACAGTTAGGTATGATCCGTGCAATCGCCCGTGCGGCAAATCTCGACGCAGAGGTTGAGTGTTCGCAGATGATGCACTGCGGCGTTGATGAGCTTTCGAAACGTGCTGCATCCGAGCTGATCGAACATCTACAAAATTTGCAGCAAACGACATTTCCAATGCGCCGAGCCGGTTAATTTTAACTGCACAAGAAGTTTTGAGTTGTGAAAAAGCCAAACGCTCGCCCTATCGTAGCGTCTCGCTCCCACATCACAACTCAAAACCCCATTTTCTAAACTTAATCTCGCGGAGTCGCGTAAAACATTATAATCGACTAAGATATTTTCAAATTTCATAAAAAGGAGAAACAAACTATGTCAGAAGCAAATGAAATGGCTGGCTGGCCAACGCCAAAGCAAGGTTCATTTTGTTGGAGCGAGATTGCGAGTAACGATGCCGACAAATCGCAAGCATTTTTTGAAACGGTTTTCGGCTGGAAAATTAAGAGCGGCGGTGCCTCAAATACGGGTATGGACTATCGAGAATTTTCGACTGACGGCAGCGACATTCCAGTAGGCGGACTGTATCAGATCAATCCAGACTGGTTTAGCGGAAATCCGCCTCCGCCGCATTTCATGATCTATGTCGCCGTTGATGACGTTGACGAAAACGCGAAATTGGCAGAAGAATTAGGCGGCAAGATACACAAAGGCCCGATGGACATTCCAAACGTCGGTCGTATGTGCGTCATCCAGGACCCTGCCGGAGCGGT
>JAYVOS010000161.1:0-7474 GCA_043757775.1 Chloracidobacterium sp.
TTAAGCAAAAAGATCTTTCGATGATTAAGCGTGATCCGCAGCCCGCCGCGCGTTCGCTGATTTGGAACTCCCGGATATATCTGCCAACGGCTTTTCGAACTCATATATAACATGTTGTATCATAGATAATACGTCTTGTCAAGAAAAGATTTTAGCCACGAATGTACAACACGAAGGCACGAATAGATCAGGAACCCAGACCTTCGAACATTCTTATTAGTGCATTCGTGGCGAAATCGTACCCCTTTTCTGCCTCCATTCCGACTGGATGACCGGAACGCCCGTTAATGACGGTAGGCGAATGGAGATATTTTGTGAATGCCGTGTAAAGTAAAAGTTACATTGCTGACCAAAGCGGGTTAAAACGCTGATCAGAGGCGTTACAAACACCGACCTGAGGGTGTTTTTTGCTGACCTGTAACTTTTAATGGACGTTTGTGGGCACTTAAAACGTCACCGGTCCCATGTTTTACAGGCGATTTACCGATCTCAGCCGCACATTTACTGAACTATGTTTTTCCCGGCCTTTGTCATTCGTTCTCGGGCGTGACCCGCGGCCTCGGCAGTCGTTATCGCTCTTCCGCTCTTTCCGATTATCGATAAAAAACCGATAACTCGTTAACATTTCCGTTATACCGTGATAAGCTACTCGAATAATTACGAAAAACGAGTCTTATTACTCGTTTTTTCCATTTTAGACAGCTATCTGCCATCCTTTCCTGGAGAGATTTTTTATGACGAACTTAAACATTCCATCGAATGTTACTAACGAAGAGCTGATCCGTTGGGTCACGGACGCGGTCGAGCTGGTCAAACCAGACAGTGTGCATTGGTGCGACGGCTCACAAGAGGAATACGACAAGATGTGCTCCGAGATGGTCGCATCCGGCACGTTTATTAAGCTTAACGAGGAAAAACGGCCAAATTCCTTCCTTGCCCGCTCGCACCCGAGCGATGTCGCACGCGTCGAGGACCGAACCTACATCTGCTCGATTGCCAAAGGCGACGCCGGCCCGACCAACAATTGGATGGCTCCTGTCGAGATGAAGGTGATCCTCAAACGCAAATTTGCCGGCTGTATGACAGGCCGCACGATGTACGTCGTGCCATTTTGTATGGGCCCGATCGGCTCGCCAATCTCGCAGTTTGGCGTGCAAATTACAGATTCTGCATACGCTGCCGTCAATATGAAAATTATGACCCGCATGGGCACTCGGGCACTCGATGCTCTCGAAAAGTCCGAGACAGGCGAATTTACCCGTTGCCTGCACTCTGTCGGAATGCCTTTATCAGCGGGCCAGCAAGACGTCGCCTGGCCATGCTCGCCTGACCCCAAAGACAAATACATCGTCCATTTCCCCGAAGAAAATAGCATTGTTTCATATGGCTCAGGATACGGCGGCAACGCTTTGTTAGGAAAAAAATGCCTCGCCCTGCGTATCGCTTCGAACCTCGGACGTGCCCAAGGCTGGCTCGCAGAGCACATGCTCATCGTCGGCGTCGAATCGCCTGACGGACAGAAAGATTATGTCTGCGCTGCATTCCCTTCGGCGTGCGGCAAGACCAATTTCGCAATGCTCATCCCGCCCAAACCCTTTCAGGACGAAGGCTGGAAGATCACTACGGTCGGCGACGATATAGCGTGGATCAAGCCGAACGAACAAGGCAAGCTCCACGCCATCAACCCTGAAAACGGCTTTTTCGGTGTCGCTCCGGGTACGAATTATTCGACCAATCCTAACGCGATGGAGTCGATCAAGGAAAATACCATATTCACCAACGTCGCCCTTACTGACGATGGCGATGTTTGGTGGGAAGGTATGGACGGCGAGGCTCCGGCCCACGCTATCGACTGGCAAGGCAATGATTGGACGCCCTCCAGCAAAAGCAAGGCCGCCCACGCAAATTCGCGTTTTACTGCCCCGATCACCCAATGCCCCGTGGCCGACGAGCGATTCGACGATCCGAAAGGCGTGCCGGTTTCGGCATTCATATTCGGCGGACGGCGTAACAGCGTCGTTCCCCTGATCCTGCAATCTTTTAACTGGGCATTTGGCGTTTATCAAGCCGCCACGATGGGTTCCGAAATGACGGCCGCAGCTTTTGGCAACATCGGCGAGGTTCGCCGCGATCCTTTCGCAATGCTGCCTTTTGCCGGTTACCACATGGGCGATTACTTTTCGCATTGGCTTAATTTCGGCCGTCAGATACCGGAACCGCCACGTATATTCTCTGTAAACTGGTTCCTCAAAGACAAGGACGGCAAGTTTGCTTGGCCCGGCTACGGCGAAAATATGCGTGTACTGAAATGGGTCGTCGAACGTTCGCGCGGAGTGTCTAAAGGCATCGAAACGCCTTTAGGCTGGGTGCCGCGTTATGAAGACATGGACTGGCGCGGCCTCAATTTTACTGAAAAGCAGTTTAACGCCCTAATGAATCTCGACCGCGACATGTGGCTCAAGGAGATCGCGATGCACGACGAGCTTTTCTTCAAACTCTACGACCGTCTGCCAAAGGAAATGACCTTTATCCGCGAGCTGCTGGTCTCAAACCTATGGCGCTCACCCGAACTAGGCCTCGCCGCACCACGCGTCGAACCTGAAACAGTAAAAGCTGTCAGCAAAGCTGACTAAGTATTATCAACATCATTCAAAAGCGCGGCTCAACTGAGTCGCTTTTTTCTTTAATATTACGCGAGTGCGCTATACTAACCGTAAATCGGCAAGCAGGAGTAAATCGAATGGACAGATTTCTAGGTAGATACTCGACTTATATTTACGCGTTGTTTCGTATCGTGATCGGATTATTGATCACGCTACACGGTACGCAAAAGATTCTCGGCTGGCCTCCGGCGAAACAATCAGGTGGAGTAGAGGGTTTGCTGCTGGTCGCCGGCGTGATCGAGCTAGTTGGCGGATTTCTAATAATGATCGGTTTTTTTTCGAGTTTCGCGGCATTTATCATGAGCGGTTTGTTTGCAGTGGCCTATTTTATGGTTCACCAACCCGGAGGAGCACTGCCGATAATTAATGGCGGCGAGCTTGCCGTTACCTATTGCTTTGCCTGCCTCTATATTGCTTCACGCGGTTCCGGCGTGTGGAGTGTTGATTCGATATTCAAAGGTAGCCGATCGTCAGTAAATGACGGTTGATCCCAGGAGGATCTTATTATGAAGAGTTTATTTATGCTCGCCGCGATGTTAATAACATTGTCTTTCGCTGCATTTGGCCAGCCGGGCAAAGCAGCACCAACTCCAACACCGGCTCCGGCAAAAGCTCCCGTGGCACCGGAAGTAAAATTTAAGGTCGGCGACATGGCACCGGATTTCACGTTGTCGGACACAACGGGGGCTAAGGTCAAGCTCAGCGATTTTCGTGGCAAATCTAATGTTGTGCTCGCGTTTTACGTGTTCGCCTTCACAGGCGGCTGAACGAAGGAACTCCAGGCGTACCAGGCTGGTATCGCCAAATTTGACGAAGTAAATACTAAGGTTTTCGGGGTCAGCATGGATTCCCGGTTTTCTAACAAAGCATTTGCCGAAAAGATCGGTGTCACATCGTTTCAACTGCTCAGCGATTGGGATCGCAGCGTTACTAAGCAATACGGGCTCTACGACGAAGCAAAACAATACGGCCACCGTGCGACATTTGTAGTCGATAAAGAGGGGAAGATCCAGCAAATAGTGGTCGATAATCTGGCGATCGACCCGACGAGCACGATTGAGGCATGTAGCCTTATGGAACGTAAACTCGTCGTCGCACCACCAAAACCGTAGATAAAATATGGACGATAACGTTACAGTTCCTTTTGCACCGTGTGCCAAATGCGGCCACGGTGCGGCAAAGCCTGTCAAATTTACAATATGGGGTGGAGTTTTAGGGCCGAGGCTCTTAAATCATGTCAAATGTGAGGCTTGCGGACATAAATTTAACGGAAAATCAGGTAATAACAACACCGTCGGGATAGCTATCTATTGTCTTGTTGTCGGCGTAGGAGCCTTTGTTTTGATGTTCGTCGCATTCTTTTTTCTGGCGAAACTTTAATCCCGCAGACTTTCCGGTTTCATTTCCTGCGTCGTCATTTCACCGCTTGCATCTTTCATCAATATCTCAATTCGGCGCTCGGCTTTTGTCAGGCGATCGCGGCAGTCCCTCGACAGTTTAATTCCCTGCTCAAAAAGCTCGAGGCTCTCCTCTAGCGGTAGATCGCCGTCTTCGAGTTTTATGACTACTTGTTCAAGCTCAGTTAGCGATCTTTCAAAAGAATGTTCCATTTTATTTCACCAGTTCCTCAGCCTGACGCAATAGATCGGCAAGGTTTCCTACGCCCAACGAATCCGCCGTTTTCTTGTTCAATCCGCCCATCGCGATGGCAATTATCTGTTGCCCGATAGTGCGTGCGATGTCGGTCGCAAGTTTTTCATCCTTAACGCCGACGATCTGCCATTTGTCGCCCTTTCGCCGCATCTTCATCTCAAACGGATGATCCGACAATTTACTTTTCACCGTCGCAGTGTCGCCTGTAACGAGAATGTCCATATACCTGTTCGCCCCGAGCACCATCACGAAAAATGGTGCATTCGGCAGACGTTCGACGCGATCACGGATCAGTCTTGGCAACTCGGCTCTCGCACGGGCTTTTACCGCAGGCAATACAGGCGTTGCAATGGTCGCGAGTTTATCGATAACCGCCGGCGGCAATCCCCGTCCGTATAATTCTGCGGCTTTGCCCGTGATCTGCGGTATAAAATCATCGACCACAGCATCTACATCTACCAGCGAATCGACGCCCGCCTTATCGTTATTTTTGGCCGATTCGACCAACAACGCAAGCGAATACTGCGGTGTGTCGCGTAGGCTGCGATAGTATAAATATCCGCCGATGCAGGCTATCAGCAACAGCCCGATAAAAACACGAGCGACATTGCGCGTGATCCTCAGCCAACGCGGTTCGCGTTTTCGTGCGTTTGGAGTTTCAATGTTTGTCGCCGCCGGTTGAACTATAATTCTCGTCATCGCACGCTATTCTGACCTCAAAACCTCGGCATCTAGTTTCCCATTCTCAAGGCGTATTTTCAATTTGTCGCCAGGTTTTGCTCGTGCCGCGTCACGCAAAACGCTGCCATCCGCCAATTGCGTGATCGAATACCCGCGTGTCAGCACAGCAAGCGGTGACAGAGCGTTGAGCTTTGCCATTTGAACATTCAAGCCCTCGGTCTTTACCTTAACGCTGCGGTCGATTGCCGCGATACGCCGATGGTCAAACATCGCGATATTGCTGTTGATAGCCGCAGCTTTTGCCTTGAGCGTAGCCGGAGTAAGTCTGGCTGAGACATCCGCAAATCGCATATTCGCCCGCTGCACACTTGATTCAATTGCGCTCTGCAAGCCGACGATAGCATTCTGGGTAATGTTGTCAGCGTCGTAGATCTTGCGATCTAGCAGGTCGGCAAGTCGTTCTTCAGCCAGTCGCAGTCCGTAAATAATGTCCTCTTCGCGGGCTGCGACCATTTCCGCCGCCGCCGAAGGCGTAGCCGCACGCATGTCAGCGATCAGATCGGATATCGTCCAGTCGATCTCGTGGCCGACCGCCGAGATGACGGGGATCGCACTCGCTCGTATCGACCGCGCGAGCATCTCGTCGTTAAATCCCCACAGATCCTCCGCCGAGCCGCCGCCGCGTCCGACGATCAGCACGTCGATACGTTCTGCTGGATCTAGCGTGAGATTGTGCAGATTAATATCAGCGATAGCCTGCCGAATACTGTCCGCCGCACCTTCGCCTTGGACGAGCGTCGGGGCAAGCACGATGCTCACCGACCGCGCACGCCGCGTCAATACATTTAAAATGTCGTGAAAAGCGGCTCCGGTTGGCGAAGTAACAACACCGACCTTTCGAGGAAAGAAAGGTATCGGACGTTTTAGTTCCGGTGCAAATAGTCCTTCACCCTCAAGCGTCGCCTTGATCTGCTCATACGCCGCACGCAAAGCTCCCTCACCCGAAGGCTCAAGCGATTCCACGGAAAGCTGAAAATCGCCCCGGGCCTCGTACAAAGTCAGCTTGCCGCGAACTCTCACCAGATCGCCGTTCTTTGGCTTGAACCTGATGCGGTAGTTCGTCCCTTTCCAGCAGACGCATTTGATCTGGGCCGTGCCATCGTTGAGGTTAAAATACCAATGCCCCGACGCCGCCTGCACAAAATTAACGACCTCGCCTTCGACCCACACCGAGCCAAACTCGCGCTCAAGCACACCGCGCACCTCGGCGTTCAGTTCCGAAACGGTTAGCGGCCTGTTCTCTGTGTCGTCAAATAAAGATTCGAGCAAAGTATCCACAATAGTTATTCAATATAATAGCAGCGAAGCCCGCCTACGTTCGACACGGTTTCCGATTGCAGGTCCATCTTTTTGCCTTGGGCCCAACCGACCCCGCCACCGTTTTTCTTCCACTTTGCACCTTCCGGACAACTGGCGAGCGATCCCTTTTTATTGCTTGGCGAGTCGTACATCAGGTATCTGCCGCCGACCAGACTCGGCTCGTTTTCGTAACTGACGTCTGAGACCTTATCCCCGGTTTTTGTGTTGTAGATCAGCAAACCGCGCCCGTTCGCCGCCGTGCCGGTGTCGATAAAAAAGAAATCGTCCGATATGCCGTAAAACGAGTTATTGTCCGTATCCTCAACGGTCGCGTAAGGTTTGGCCCTCACCTTACATGCCGCCGCTCCTTTCGCGGTGCCCTCGCGGTGAAACATCAGCACGGTTTCGCCGATGTCTTCGCTGTGCAGCGTCTTGACGATGTGCGTGCCAAATACTAGGCACGTCCCCTTGTCGTTCGACGACTGAAACGAAGGCGTCGCCGTTCCCTTCATAGGCTTGAAAGTATCATCCTGCGCAACAGCGGCAACGGCCACCATTAACATAACGGTTAAATATCCTATCGTTCTCATAGCATTCCCCTCCGTGAGTTTTGATTTACATACATTTGAACACAGATCGCGTCACGTGTCAGCAACGCACCTTTTAAACGGTCTATCTCCCCGACGAACCAACCCTACGCACCGCTTTCGACGCGATCGAATGGTTTATGAAAGCTTAAGTAAAAAGGCCCCGTCCCGTGACGAAGCCTTTTTATCTAATTACCCAGCCAGCTACGGTGACGCGACGAAATCGATGTTCGTAGGGTCATAGTTAATGCTTTGGACCTGGGACACGAACGGGTACCGTCTCGAAATAACGGCGATCGAATATGTCTCTCCGCGTACGACATTGCCAAAACTGTAAGAACCGGATCGCCCTGTTATGGTCGATCGCGTGACGTTGTGACTGTCAGTGATCAAGACGTAAGCATTGGTCAAGCCTCTGCCGGCGGCGGTCCGCACCCTGCCCGAAACCGATACTATGGGCGAAAATGCCGGGCCAAAGCGAAGGACGCGATTGTTCAATAGATCTCCGACAAATAGATTCTGCGAGTATTC
>JAYVOS010000162.1:0-2044 GCA_043757775.1 Chloracidobacterium sp.
AGGTCCTTGGCTTCAAAACCCCTAACGAGGTCTTTTACAACCATTTTGTTGCACTTATTACTTGAATCTAAGTGCAGATAGTCTCAAGCTAAGCCGCAAAGGACGCAAGGTGCCGAAGATCAAGATGATATTCGCTTCCGGTTCGAAGTAAAATTCCGCGTTATTTCAACTATCGCTGGAACGATAAATGTTGCACACGCAACGCCGAGAATTAGGCCGGTAACAAATCGCGAGAGGTGCGTATTTTCCCAGATGCCGAATATAGTCAGCGACCAATCAACGCTGATCGGGATGAGCGAGAGAAAAAGCCAGACACGCGGGAGCGGTTCGATCTCGGTGATATTTCGCCATAGCGGATAAACGGCAAAACCAAATAGCAATCCAAAATATACGCCAAAGCACCGTGAACAGACTCCGAAAGGTTCGCCTGCGACGTGAAACGAACGCTCCGAAATTTGGTGGCAGATGAAGCTAAAGAAATGATAGAGCGGAGATGAAATGGCGACAAGGCCATTTGCCTTTACGATAGGAGCTGCAATGATCACCAGCACCCAGATACCAACAATGGCAAGCCCGATAAACCAGACTTTGACAGCCTGCCGTTTAAATTTTGCGGCCATCTCGACCGGAATATAACTTGCTTCGGATTCGGGCATTTTCCTATCAAACAAGATTATCAAACCAAATGACGATCCGTATTACTCCATTACGGATGTGTTGAGAGCTTTTTCAGTTTCGAGAATATGACGCGTCGTCTGGATTACGGTGTCGGGGTTGAGCGAGATCGAGTTGATGCCGCGTTTGACCAAAAACTCTGCAAATTCGGGATAATCCGACGGAGCCTGACCGCAAATACCGATCTTTTTGCCCGCCCGTTTGGCAGCGTCGATGGCCATTGCGACCATTTTCTCGACGGCTCCGTTTCGCTCATCAAAAAGATGAGCGACCATCTCGGAGTCGCGGTCGAGCCCTAAGGCGAGCTGAGTCAGGTCATTTGAACCGATAGAGTAGCCATCGAAAATTTCGAGAAATTCGTCGGCAAAGACGACATTCGCCGGCAACTCGCACATGGCATAGATCTCGAGGTCATTTTCGCCTTGTTTCAGGCCATGCTCGGCCATCAGGGCGATGACCTTTTTGCCCTCCTCGACGGTGCGGCAAAACGGGATCATCGGTTTGATGTTTGTCAGCCCCATATCCTCACGGGCACGGCACAGTGCCAGACATTCGAGCCGGAAGCCCGCTTTATACCGGTCGTCATAGTATCGCGACGCACCGCGAAAACCGATCATCGGATTTTCTTCGATCGGCTCAAATTCCTTGCCGCCGATCAGCATCGCGTATTCGTTCGATTTAAAATCGGACATACGGACGATAACCGGTTTTGGATAAAATGCCGCCGCGATTCGCCCGACTCCCTCTGACAGTGATCGGACGAAAAATTCTTTGGGATCCTCTTCCAATACCCGTCCGGCGATGGTCTCAATATCAGCTTTATTCTTAAGATTCGGGTAATTGACCAGAGCCATCGGATGAATGCCGATATGATTGTTGATGATAAATTCAAGACGGGCGAGACCGACTCCATCGTTTGGCAGACGTGAAACTGCAAATGCGTGGTCAGGATCGCCGACATTCATCATCACCTGCGTCCGTGGACGCTCTTTGTCGGTTATCTTTTGCTTTTCGATCTTAAAATCGATCTTTCCGTAATAAATATTGCCGACATCACCCTCGGCGCAGCTCACGGTCACTTCGGAACCCGTACGGATCTTTTGAGTCGCATCGCCCGTACCTACGATGCACGGGATGCCAAGCTCACGGCTGATGATCGCGCTGTGGCAGGTGCGTCCGCCGCGTTCGGTGACGATGGCGGATGCACGTTTCATTATCGGCTCCCAAGCCGGATCGGTCATTGATGTGACCAATATTTCGCCTTCCTGAAAAGTGCGGAGTTTAGACGCATCGAGCATCACGTGTGCCGGGCCGGAGCCGATCTTTTCACCGACGGCAACGCCGCTAGTGAGCGGAGCACCGTGATCGC
>JAYVOS010000163.1:0-27740 GCA_043757775.1 Chloracidobacterium sp.
ATCATGTGCTGCGGCCGGGTTCGGGTTGGGGCGTGCCGGGCGGTTTTCTCAATGTGTGGGAGCAGCCTGAGGCGGCTTTTAGACGCGAGGTGAAAGAGGAAACGGGCATCGACGTGACGGACGTGAGCATTGTTCGCACACGGACCTTGCGGCGGCACATCGAGATAATGTTCGTCGCAAAAGGCATGGGCGAGGCGACGGTCAACACTCGCGAGATCACCGAGCTCGGCTGGTTTGCCGTCGCGGATATGCCGCCCGAGATGAGCCTCGATCAGCAGTTTCTAATTCGACGAACACTGGGTTATGAAGAATAGTTATGGAGTTTGCAGAGTTGCAGAGTTGCAGAGTTGCAGAGTATGAAATGATCTTTCTTCCGTCTTTGACTCTGCAACTCCGGCACTCTGAAACTTCTCACTAAGAGTGACTTGGTGTCACTAGATGGTCAGTTGTATAATTACGACTTTAGAAAAGGAGAATTCACATGGTCGATCTGATTCCGCCGCCCGAAGCGGTGATGGAGATACTCACGGAAACCAACGCCTATCGCAAGGGCCATTTTGTTTACCCTAACGGCAAGCACGCCTCGCATTATTTTCAGATGCCGCTCGCGTTTCGCTATTACGACAACGCACGGATCTTGTCCGTCGGGCTGAGCCGCATGTTTCGAATGGAAAAGGCAATCGCCAGCTTGCTGCCCAAAGTTTCGGTCATTAGCCCTAGCCCCGGCGGCATTATGGTCGCTTTCGGTGTCCGCGAAGCATTAGGAGCACAGCAGATCTACTGGGCTGAGATGGAAGACGGCGCACGGCAGTTTCGCCAGTATATGTCGGACTACGAGGTGTATCCCGCGATCATCGTTGACGACATCAACCGCTCGGGCAGAGCGATCCAGCAAACGATCGACCTCGTAAATGCCTGCGGCACTGAGGTCATCGGCATCGGCACGATCGCTGCTTTTGAGGACTCTCCGCAAGAGTTTAACGGCATCGAGGCTAAGAGTATGCTCAAGTTTGACGTAAATTTTTACGACTCAAAAGAAGAGTGGGACGCCGCGCACGTCGCATCTGAAGCAATAGAAGAAAATGTTCGTTTCTAAATAGCGTGGCGATTGGACAAGGCTTTGTCCATCGTTACCTCGTCAACGAATTCGAGATCGGCTCCCACGGGCATTCCCATTGCAATTCGTGTAACCAAAACACCCAGAGGCTTGAGCAGGCGGGCGATGTAATTCGCCGTCGCCTCGCCCTCGGTCGTCGGGTTGGTGGCGACGATGATCTCTTTTATCTCAACACCTTCGTTATTCTCAGGTCTTAATCTGGGAAGTAGATTTGCCAGCATCAATTCGTCCGGCCCGATACCGCGCATGGGCGAGAGCGTGCCGTGCAGGATGTGATAAAGCCCTCGAAACGAACGTGTTTTCTCGACAGCGACGAGATTATACGGTTCCTCGACGATGCAGATCACTGAGCGGTCGCGTTTCGGATTAGCACAATACAGGCAAGGATTGACATCCGTCAGATTATTGCAGATAGAGCAGAAAACGATCTTTTCCTTGACCTCGCGAAGGGCGTCGGCAAATTGCTCGACCTCCGCCAACGGCCTCCGCATTACATAAAAAGCCAGCCGTTGGGCTGACTTGCTCCCGATGCCGGGAAGCCGCTTAAATTCGTCGATCAATTTCGCGACCGGCTCTGAGTAGTCGAGCATAATTTCTCCTTACGTAGACATGAGACGGGAGACTGGAGACAAGAGATAGGAGAACAAAAACCATCTCCAGCCTCCTGTCTCTGGTCACATGTCTTCTTACATAAGTCCCGGGGGCAGCATACCGCCGAGTTTGCCTTTGAGCGATTCTTCGACCTTGCGTCGCGCTTCGTTGAGGGCCGCTACGGTCAGGTCCTGGAGCATTTCGACATCGCCGTCTTTGACAAGATCAGGCGAGATCGTGAGTGAAATAACTTCGAAATCACCACGCATTTTCACCGACACGGCACCGCCGCCGGCGGCCGCATCGACGACCAATTCTTTCATCTGCCGGCCCATTTGCTCCTGCATCTGCTGGGCTTGCTGCATCATCGAATTTAAGTCCATACCACCTGGTAATTTCATAGTTTCACCCACATATCTGCCAATATTTGCTATTTTTAGTGTAGCATCTCTGCCAATAAAACACGCTACGCGAAGATAAATATCGTTCGGGTGTTAAAACTTGTTGACAAATACCGGCACCTATAATAATCTAATTCAGCGGTGTTGCATTTTTGCACTACCCACCCCACAAACTCCACCCACAACTTTTAAGATTTGCAGACCTGTTTTAATAGAACTCGTTAGTGATGTATTCGTGCATCTGCCGGGAGCGAGTTCGAGCTGTAAATTAAATTTGTCCATTTGGAACTCCCACCAAGTTTCAAACGGATAGATCTATATTTACGCCCTCAAATGTCGAAAGGAGAAAAGTAAACAAATGTTAAGAACAATAAAAATAGCCGTTATAGCGGCATGTATGACTGCCCTTTTTGTAGTGGCAGCAAATGCACAAACGACTACCGGCACGGTGTCGATGAGTGCCACTGTCTCGAAATTCGTCGAGATCAACTCCGGTGGAGCGGTAACGCTTGCGGGTAATTCAGGCGGCGGTGTCACAACCGACGGCACGTTGAACAGCCCTCTCGCCGTTGTTGTAAACCTTGGCGAACTTGGCCCGAGCAATACAAACAGTTTTGTAACGGCCAATGTCCCGCTCAAGATCCGCAGCAACGCGGCATACGTTTTGTCGATGATCTCGACAGTCTCGAGCACAGGTTCGACGGCTAACAAGATCACATCGGCTGACGTAGGTTTCGGACTCGGCACGATAACGCGCACGGGCGTCGGGGTCAACAGTGCCGGTGTGGACACAAACGCTACGGCGGGCGACCCGACACTAGTCGCAAACGGCTCGGTCAATGCAGTCAGCGGACGTTATGAATTTACCGCAGTGCGGTCAAATCTCAGTGCGTTTTCAGCATCGACCACGGCTCTTAACGGTGCGTTTATCATGAACGCGGTTCCGCGCAGCAACGCCAACGGCTTGAACGTTCCGGCGATGTTTGCCGTCAAGCCGCAGTTTTATGAAAACGGCACCACAACCGTTGCAGTAACTTTCACGGTGACAGCACCGTAACCTTGGCTTCCAAGCCATTTAGACGCTAATTCCCAGGTCAGCGTCGTTTCGGCATGTGCCGCTATCTCGCTATTTAATAGCGGCACATGTCATTTTTACTATCAGTCATGGGTTCACTTCGTATTCCAATTTTGTTAGTTGCGATCACTTTCGCATGCTTGTGCAATACATTTGCCCAGGCTCTCGACATTTCGAGCGGTGGTGCTCCGACGATCACTGGTGCCGTCGGCGGTTCGGTCACGGGCAGTGCGAGTGTGCTCAATGATCTAGTGGTTACGATCAACTTTGGCGAGATCTCGCCATCGAATACGAACAACATTGTTAGGGTCGTTGTTCCGATCGCCGTTCGCAGCAATCAGGCGTATAAAGTGCAAGCGGCCGTGACCGGCACTATTAATGCTAACGCTCAGGCTCTGCAGCGAACCGATATAGGCTTTGGTATAAATAATTGGCGGGCGATGGGTTCGAATTCGAGAGTCTGTGTAAACCCACACATCATCTATTCACCTTTCAGTAACGACCCGTCTGCCAACGTCACGATCAATGCAGGTGGCCGGGCGACTTATCCATCCGATCTCGCGGGTGCAGCAACAGCGACTACGATCCTCAGCGGTCCGCGTCTTTCCAACGGCACAAATGCTCGACAAACTAACGACGGCTATATCTTCGACGCGATATTCGCGATCACTCCGCAGTTTTACGCCGCCGGAACGACGAGCGCGACTATCACATTTACGATCTCGGCCGGCCCGGCATCATCCTGCTAATTTTTACTACAGATATGTATAAGATCACCTTATTACTGTCATTTATACTCTGTCTTTCGCTCTCCGCGATCGCACAGACATCTGCCAATCAGGGCGGCATGGCTCTCGCTCCGGCACGTTTCGAGCTCGAAATGAAGCCCGGTACCGAGACGACGGTTGTAGTCAATCTCGACTATCACTCGGTCGGCGACAGTATGCAACCCGCACGTATTGTCGCGTCGCTCAACGATTGGAGCATTACGAAAGACGGCCGTGTCGAGTATTTTGCTGCTAATTCGAGAATCGGTTCGGCAAGCTCTTGGATGATCTACAGCCCCGGCGAAGCTTCAGTTATCCCCGGCACTATTCATCAGATCCGCGTAACGATCGCGGTCCCAGCGGACGCAACTCCAGGCGACCACCTCGCCGCTCTCATCATCGAGCAGCGTCCCGAATCACTAAAACCTACTCCAAATGCCCGTCAAGTTGTCGTTCGCTATCGCATGGCGTCGGTTTTTTACATCAAGGTTCCGGGATTAACACGCAAAGGTGATTTTGGCGATCTGCTCGCTGAATCGACGCCTGACGGTCTCATCGTTACACCGACATTCAAAAACGAAGGCAATACGATGATCCGTCCGCTCGCATCGGTCAAGGTCCTCGATGCCGATGGCAAGGTCGTCGCTGATATGCCGGACATCGAGCCGCTGCCAGTGCTCGCCGGTTCCGAATCAAAACAAGCTCTCAGGATAGATAAAGATCTGCCACCCGGAACATACAGCGTGAAATATCGCGTCGATTTTCAGGACGGCGGCAAAGCCGTCGAAGGTGTCACCGATGTCGTAGTCACCGCACCTGTACCCAAGGTCGCATCCACCGGCCCAGTTACAAAAAAGCCTTAGTTTCCTATCTCCCTGCCTCATAAAATGAACCGCTCGACTCTATTCAGGACAATTGTCTTTGTATGCCTGGCTTGCCTGCATACGCTGATGATGCCTGTCCAAGGGAACGCGAAACCTGACGCCAAACGCTCGGTTAAAAAGACGGCTAACAAAGCCGATCCCGGTCAATTTATCTCGATCATCGTCAACGGTCGCCCTTTGTCAGGCCCAAACAGTGCGGCTCAGCGGCAAGGCGGAATGATATTGATGCCTATTGTCAGTCTCGCACGCGTGCTCGGCGATACGGTCACTATTGACGCGCCCGCACGGACGATCAAGATTCAACGCCAGACCGGTATGTCGGCGGATCTCGATACGCAGCTCGGGCAAGTTCGCGAAAATGGCTCGACGGTGCTGTCAGTTTCAAATGCTAATGAGCTGATATTCACGCCGAATGCCGACCAGATGTTTCTGCCTATCGAGATCGCGGCGGCTCTATTCGACGCGGCGATAAGATACGATGATGCTCAAAATACGGTGATCTTAACCCGCGGCGGAGCACAGCTTGACGCGATCAGCAGCAAGAGCAGCCGGAGTTTTGCCGACCTGTATAAAGTCGATTACGACTACAGTCTCAACCGGTACTCGTCGTTTGCCTCGCACAATCTGATACTCAATGCGACAGGAAGGCTCGCCGACGGACGATTTAATTTCCTTGCAAATTCGAGCACGACGAAAGGGCGTTGGATCAGCCCTCGAAACGTCAATTTCACATTTGAAAGGCCGAATGGGCAAAAATACACGGCAGGCGATCTCGGCACCGGAACGGCTCTGCAATTTATGGCGGCTAATGTTCGCGGAGGAATGGCGGCGATCCCGTTCAAAAACGTTACATTTACAGCGTTTGGCGGGCGTGCAAATTCCGGCACTATTGTGGCTCAGCCCTTAATAATAATGGACGGCGAACCGCAGTTACCCGTGCGTGTTCAATCCAGATTTGACACAAACATATTCGGCTTTTACGCTACACAGACCTCAACACCTAGCTCATTTCATCCGTCGCCACTGACATTGTCGGCAGGCGTGCTGAGTTTTTCGGGCCCAGCGAAGAGCGGTGAATTTGTAACGACAAGCGCTAATTACGGGGGCACGCGGTTTCGTCTGCAGGGCGACTTTGGCTTTGGAAAATTCAAGGGTATCGGCTACGACAATCAACAAGTTAAAGGCACCGGCATCGCATTGGATATTTCCGGAACTTTTCAAGTGACCGACGATCTTGCCATTCAGGGTCGTTATGCCTATATCAGCCGCAATTTTCTGAGTCCGCAGTCGGGCTTACGCGATCCGATGGATCTAAAAGCCGCGGGCGTGACGTGGTCACCGAAAAAGTGGCTCTCGACATCGGTTAACGCCAGCACTATCAAACGTCCGGGCGATACCGCAAAACGAGATAGCTTTGTTACCGCCGCCTTAATCATTACGCCGGACGGCACAGGTACGCGACTTTATCTCTCTCATACACAGAGTAGCAATAGACAGATCAAGTCAGCTGCCTTTACCTTATTTAATGCGTCGAAAGACTTTTCGCGGTGGCGGCTGTATGTCAATGCGACCCGCGTCAAGACCCTCGGCCCCGCGTCGATGAATGCTCAAGCCGGAGCTAATTTTAGGATCAATGATTCAAATTCGATCGAGGCTAGTCAAGGATTTGGCAGTCATCGTTCGCTGAACGGCCAGTTTGACTGGCGAACCTCAGGTCTCGGGAGCAAACACTTAAGTTTCAGTGCGGGAATGGGTTACAGCTACGGCCAAAATTCTAAATTCACCGCTTACGAACGCGTCACAGCGTCACTAAATCTGCCACGCCAATCATCGCTCCAACTTAGTTATATGAATTCGAACGCCGGGCCGACGCTGCTTGTGAGTGTTCGCGGAACGCTGTTTCGTAAAAAAGAGGCGGCGGCGTATCTCGGAGCGAGCATCTCGGAGGCTAATTCGTTTGCGGCGGTGCACGGCCGCGTCTATCAGGACGTTAATCTCAATGGGCGTTTTGACGAAGGCGTCGATCAGCCACAGGCGGATGTGAAAGTTCGTGTTGATGGCAATCGCTATGTCGTGTCTGACGCGGCGGGGATGTTCAGCTTTGATTCTGTAATGGCAGGCGATCACAAAGTTTCGCTCGATCTGCTGTCGGTGCGGGCTGATCTCACCATGCTCAGCGGCGACGCTCGACAATCCGCTCTAAAAGCGGGCAGCGAATCTACGATAGATTTTAGGCTTGTGCGAACAGGGCGTTTGCGAGGCCGTGTATGGCTAGACGCAAATGAAAATGGCAAATTTGACGATGGCGAACAGCCGCTTGCCGACATTCGCGTCCTGACGGGCAGCGGACGCGATACGCTGACCGATTCAGACGGCTATTTTGCTATCGGCGACCTCGCTCCCGGCGAACACGTCATCCTGATCGACGAAAATACCATCCCCGAAAAGACAAAGTCAGGCTTCAAACCGTTGACTCTGCAAGTATTCCCCGGCCGTGAAACGACCGACGTTGACCTTAATGTCGTAATGATCCCCGCCGAGGTCAAGCATTTCAGTTCAAAACCTTAGGTATTTAATGAGCATGCTCTGCTGATTTTGGGCGGAATATGAGAATTCCAGCGGTGATGAGCACTAGTAAGAGTATCGAGATCGAAAGACGGCTGAGTTCGAGGCCCCCGGCTGTCGTTGGTTTATCGAGGAAATCGCCGACGACGGCTCCAAGCGGGCGCGTGAGGATAAATGCGGTCCAAAACAACAGGACCCGCGAAACTTTCGTAGCAAAATATAACGCAACGACGACGAGCAGCAGCCCGCCGAAAACCTCTGTGCTGACGAGATAACCGAGACCGAGGCCGTCTTCGCTAGCTACCCAATCACCAAGCGCTGTGCCGAGCGTCTGCGAAAACATTATCGTAACCCAATAAAATATCTCGACCTTAGCGGTATTGACGCTATCGACCGAGACGGTTCCCATGACCAGTTTCCATACAACCAGTGAAACCAACACGCAAGTAAAAAGTATCGCCGAGCCGCCGGCGTAGCCGATACCGATCGAGCGTGTGCAATAATCCGCGAGTGTTGTGCCGACCGTGGTCGTGGCAACGATCGTGAACCAATATAAAAACGGGTGAAACTTAGACGCCTTGATCTGAATGATCACCGCGACGATAAAAATGGCGCCGAATATCGCTGTTCCGATCAGATAACCGAGTCCATTGGCTTCGCTGGTCGTCTCGCCAAGCCAAGACATCGTCACAGCATCACCGCCCGTCTCGCCAAGTGTAGTGGCAAGGATCTTAATGATCCAAAACACGAGTGTTAACTGCGGAACTTTGCTGATAATATCCGATCTTGTTTCGTCGTCCATTTTTTTCTCAATAAATTGATCTGTATGTTGTCTGATATGAAGGCAATACTATATTTAAAAGTTATAAATAAGGCGGCGGCCTAACCGATCTTTTTATGATCTCCAGTCTGCACCGCCCTAACCTAATGTCTTGAAATTAGTGTTTTTCGTTCTTTTCGTCTTTTGCTTCTTTTGCCTCTTTCTTGGCACTCTCGCGTTCGACGCCTATGACCTTCCCGGTGTAAGCGTTTACGTTTACTTCGCGAGTCGAACCGTCCTTATTTTTGAACGCAAATGAGTAAATCCATTTTCCGCCCTCATTTTCGAGTTCTTTACTTTTTAATCTAAGCCCTTTTGCACGGGTGCTGGCAATTGCAATAGCCCGTTTCATCCCGATCTTTTTCTGCTGTGCATTTGCTGTTGTGCCAAATACGAACATGAGTCCGGCTAGAATCATTATCGATAAAAATATCTTCATTTTATTTCTCCTAAATTATTCAAATTCAAACCCGTTTGTTTGTAAGACTATAATATCGCTCCACAGATGAATAGAAGATTAACTTCGTCTCCTACCTCAAAAGAATTTGGTTCGGCGCAGGGTTTCGAGGATGTTGTAGTTAAGAGTTATGTCGAGCCGAGTGCTGGCTATCGTCGGAGCAATAAAGCCAACGCCCTGTGTAAATTGGGCCGTAAGGCTAAACTCACGACTCAATTTCATCAAACCCGTAAAATAAAACCGTTTGCCTGGCGGAAACCGGTCCGCATTGAGTGCTTTGATATGGACATCCGCAAAACCGCCGCTAAGGGTAAACATTTTGTTCAGAGCCTTTTCGGCTAAGACGTTAACGCCATAGCTGTGATCGGGATCGACACGCTCGTAGTTTTCGAAAAGAATTGTATCGATGACCTTTTTGGCTGGAAGCTTGATCTTCACAGCCTGATGAAATGTATCCGCTCCTGATTCGAACGTATAGTCCGCTGAGAACCCGACCATTTTGTTTAATTGTTTTCGAACTAGAAACTGATGGTAATTTTGCTTGTCAAAACGCCTGAACCTGTTAAATACATTCGGAATCGTCAGATCAGCGAGCCTGGCATAAGTGACGGAGATCTCATCAAAGTAGAGTTTTTTAGGAAGCCGCAACTGGACACGTTCGCCGGTAATATACCCGTCATTGTCGTAGGTCAGTGCCTCGGTATTCTCACCGTAATTGACATAGAGCCCGCCCACCTGAACCTCGACGGCCTTAGACGGTTTGGCATCGAAATAAAGCTGTCTGAAATTAAAATTTCTTTGCGTCTTTCCAGTCCCCCAGCCCGAAGCATTCCATAAGGTTGTAAACGCAGACCCGGAAGCCAAGTTCGCCGCCACGCTGTAACGTCCACCGGCGTCAAATTTGAAGCGCATTTTAGCAACGAACTGGTACTGGTTGTTATTCGCCGCTTTGCTGTTATTGTCATTTTCTATAAAGTGATACCGCGTGGCAGCAGACAACTGCTCAAACTCAAACCAGCGTTTGATCTTTTGTTTTGCAGTGTCTATCCGGGATGGCTTGTTCTGTGTGTCAGGCAAAGGAGTAGGTGAAGGGGTTTGGCCCAATGCGAAGATTACATTTAGTAAAAGAAGAGCGAAAAATAGGCACACTCCAACCGGTTTTCTGAGCCTGCAAAACTGACGGTTTGAAAAGGTCTGACCGTTTTGTAACATTATGCCTATTTTACTCTAATGCCGTGCCTTAGGACTATTGAGAGGCTATGGCTTATTAAGCGACGAAAGTAAGGTTTCCATTGCTGCTTTAGAAATTTGAGCATCGGGATTTACCGAACGCACGGCACGCAAGACCTTGTCTATCGCCCCGTCAACCTCAGTCCATTTTGCCGGACTCTTAGGTTTCAGACGCGCTTCGGCGTTGTCCCATTCGTATTCGAGATCGGCAACGCGAGTCTTGGCACCGGGCATATCATTCTTATTTACCAAGTCTAATGTGTCCTGTGTGATCTTCTTAAATGACGAAAGATCTCCCAGCGGAGATATGGGAGCACCGGCACGTGAGTTTGTGCCGGTCGAGCTCGCCGGCGCCGTTGTATCGGCCTGAAGCTGATCTTTGAGCGTGTTTTGCCGCCAATAATATCCCCCGACCGATGTCGCGATCAAAAGTACGGTAACAGCCGCAACTTGTAAAATTGCGTGACGGCCTTTTTCATCAGCTTCCTCGTCAACCTCAGACGAGGCAATAACATCCCGTTTTGTAAACGCAAGGAAAAGCACCGTAAAGAGAATTGCGAGGAGAAAGATCACACTTGTACCCGTTGCACCGAGACCCAAACCGCCGTGCTCACCTGATTGAGAAAGATAATCACCCAGCGACGCTCCTAGCGGGCGTGTCATTATATATATCAACCAAAACGCCAGTATTGAGTTGAGGCCGACTTTCCAGGCGATCGCAAAAATCGCAATTACAACACAGACGATCACCCCGGTAGTAAAATACCCCAGACCCAGACTCTCAGCCATCAGATCGCCCGATGCTGTGCCGAGTGCAAACGTAAAGAGAATAGTGACCCAATAAAATATCTCTCTCCGTGTTGAAAAAATCGAATGAATGGAAAGCGTTTTCTCATACGCATACCAAACCCCAAATGTGGCCGCTAGCAGTAGGCTGAACAAGATCGTGCTGATTTCCAGAGGTACGCCGATGCTGTCGGTAAGATTATCCGTAACCAGAGTGCCAAATACGCTTATTAAAACTACGGTTAGCCAATAGATCGCCGGGATATATTTTTTGGTTTTGATCTGGATGAACAGAGCCACGAGCAGCAACACTCCCATTACGACCGACGTACCCGTAAGCCCAAGGTTCAGATTTACATTAAGAAAATCCGACGCTGTTTCACCAACGGTCGTACATAAGACCTTGATTACCCAAAAATAAAAGGTTATCTGCGGCACTTTATTTAACATTTGTCCCGCCAAGTTTGGTAACTGGCTTGATCCTGTTTGCGCTTGGGTCATATATTTTCTCCCCCAAATATCAAAAATCAAATATTTTCTGTGGGAGTTACATCATATCCGGCTCCAGATGAATAGCGGATTAACGTGGAAATATGACGCTGAACGTATTTTCGCCGTTTTGAGACCTTGTCAGTTCTAGTTTTGCTCCGTGCAGTTCGGCGATCCATTTTGAGATTGAGAGGCCGAGGCCGGCTCCGCTGGTTGATGTTGCATCCTGGCGTCCGCGAGAGCGATCGACGCGATAAAAACGTTCGAATATCTGACTCTGCTCCTCGACGGGGATCTCCGGGCCGGTATTAGTAACAGAGAGATGTTTATCTTTAACCTCGATGGTTATTTTGCCGATCTCGTTGTTGTATTTCATGGCGTTATCAAGCAGATTGAGCACCAAACGGCTAAGCAAAGACCCATCACCCCGAACAAGAGTTTCCTCAGTAGTGATCTCGATCGTGATATTTTGTTTTTCTGCCAATGTACGGATCGAATGGACACATTCGGCGGCGATCTCGTCTAAATAAACCTCGCCAAACTTTGCCGCAAAATTTCCAGCATCCGCCTTAGCGAGAGTGAAAAGATCTTCGACGATCCGCGTCAGACGCTTGCTCTCGTCGTGAACTATTGCGAGGGATTCCTGATAGTCGGCTGCGGTTCGAGTGTCTTTGCTTATTGCTACTTCGGATTCGCCGCGAACTATCGCAAGCGGTGTCCGCAATTCGTGCGAGGCATCCGCCATAAATCGCCGCTGCTGTTCAAATGATCTGTCGAGCCGATCTAATAGGTCGTTGAAAACGGTAGCTAGATTTCCAAGCTCGTCATTTTTATTAGCTACCGGTAGTCTCTCGTGCAGATTTTGCGACGTTATCAACCCGGCCCGCTCACTCATTTGCTGGACAGGACGCAAGCTCCGGCGAACAAGAAAATAGCCGCCCAAACCCGCAATCAATAGTGCAACGGGTATGGCAACAAGCACTATTATCTGCAAACGCCTCTCGAGAGCTTGGCGGTCTGCTAAAGGGTAAAAGACATAAAGGTGAAAACCTTTACCGCTAACGCTAAATGTGCGGTCAAAAACTCTGTATTGCTCACCGTTGAAGGTATGATCTACAAACGCTCCGGCTTCACTTTTTGCTCCACTAGGAAGATCGTAATCAGCGGTCTTTGCAACGACCGCACCCAAATTTGAAAGCACCACGAACTGATAATCGCGAAACCTAAATGCATCCATAGCATCGACAATATTTTCGGATGTCCGCGGATTCGGTTCCTCGTCACCCTGTTCGGCATTCGCCGCGATAACAAAATTATTTGCCATCTCGGTCAGATTTGAGTCTGTTTCAGCCCGCAAAACACTGACGAACGAAAAGTAGATCAGTACGCTGAACGCAATTATGACCAGCGTCAAAACGACCGTGTACCACAGCGTAAGTTTTACTCGTATCGAACTAAACATCGTCCAAAATATAACCGGCACCACGCCGAGTGCGTATCAACTGGGTCGCGAAACCCTCGTCCATCTTGTTACGCAGGCGTTTTATATATACCTCGATCAGATTTGAAAAAGCGTCAAAATTCTCATCCCAGACGTGAGTTGAAATCTCGTCGCGTCCGACGACCTTGCCTCGGCTGACTGCAAGGAATTCGAGCAGTGCATATTCTTTCGTCGTCAGATCGATCTCTTTACCTGCACGCCATGCTCGTTGAGAAATGGTATCGATATCGAGGTCGGCGATATTGATTTTAGACGACCGCACCTCGCTGTGCCGTCGGGACAGAGCTCGCAGACGAGCGAGCAGTTCGCGAAATTCGAAAGGCTTCGTGAGATAATCGTCGGCTCCGAAATCGAGCCCGGAAATGCGGTCGTCAACAGCGTCACGTGCGGTGAGCATCAATATCGGCGTCCGCTTTCCGCCCAGCCGCAACTCGCGGCAGACCTCAAAACCGTCTTTCTTTGGTAAATTTACATCGAGGATGATCAAATCATAATCGTTGATCTCAGTTTGATAAAGTCCGTCCTCTCCATTTACGGCGACATCGACGGCGTACGAATTCTCACGCAGCCCCTTAGCAACAAAGCCCGCAATTCGATGGTCGTCTTCTACAAGGAGAACTCGCATATAGTCATTTTACCTCTAACTAAATTAACAGGGGATTAATAAGATCGCAGGACGTGGAGATGCAAAGAGGATGTCTGAAAAGTCGAATTGTGTGCTGAAAGCACATTGAAAGTTAGCCAGACGTGCAACGTCTGGTTAGGCGAGAAAATTGTCTTCGCACTGAAAGTGCGCAAAGACGGGCATTTTGCCGCACTTTCAGTGCGGAAATTGGTTGTAAAATCGTTCCAGACGTTCCACGTCTGGCTACCATCTTTAGGCCGCTTCGCGGCAAAGAAGGGCTTTTCAGACAGCCTCTTTTGCTTTCATATTTTCCTTACTTGCCGTAAACCAGGACAACAAAACTGTTAGGCACCATCGGGGCACGCGGACGCGGCTGTTCTTTGGTCGGGGCGGGTGCTGTTCCGAATTGAGCGGTCGGCAGGTAAACTTTGTGCGACTTTATATCAACCGCCAAGGTGCGTGCCCGGGGCTGTGTCTTGAGGTTTTCAGCGACGGCAAACTTGTCTTTCGAATCTTCGTGAACGATGGTTAGCGTGCCTTCGCCGTTCGAACTGAAAGCGTATTTTGTTCCGGGATCAAACTCAGCTCCGTCCGTCCCGTCGCCGGTCGGCAGATCGGTGATTACTTTGCCGTTCTCAGCATCCATAACAATCATTTTCTTATTTGCACAGACGGCAAAAAGCCGGTGTGTCTTGTTGTCGATCGCAAGCCCGGTCGGCTCTTCGCCCGGAGCGATAGGCCAACGTGACTTGACCGTAAGCTTTTTCGCATCAATAGCGACAATCTCACTTTTATCCTCAATATTTACAAAAACCGTGCCTTTTCCGTTGCTTACGCCAAATTCCGGTTTACCGCCGACATTTACGGCTCCGTCAACCTTATCGCCGACCGCGTCGATCACGGTCGCATTATTACTGCCGCCGTTAAAGCAAAAAACGCGATTCGTCGCCGGATCGTAAATGATAATGTCCGGATTTTTGTCAGTCTTAAGAGTGCCGAGTGTTTTCAAGGTTTTGAGATCAAATATCGTAACTGTATTGTCACGGCCATTGCTCGTCCAGCCTTTTCCGAGCTTTTCAGATAACGCGATCCCATGGACACCGTTGGTGTTCGGTATCTCACCGACGACCTTGCCCGTCGCCGTATCGATGACGACGACCTTGGTCGCGTGCGATACGTAAAGGCGGTGTGCGTCAGGATCAGCGATCAGCGCGTCCCAACCGCCGTCACCGCCGACCTGTATCGTATCTATCAAGTGATAGCCCGTCTGGGCGTTTATGTTAGCGGCAACTCCAAAAAGTAAAAGAACGGCGGCGACCAAAACGGCAGATGATATGTGGTTTTTCATATTGTGATTGTCTTACAATCACGGCAAAAAGCAAGCCATTAGAAAGTTATTTGCACACCCGCATATCCGATAAATCGCGGGTCAAAGTGACGGCGGATGCTTTTTCCGGCGGATAGGAGCAGCGTCGTGTGTTTGGTCAGTGGAACGCGCGAGCCAAGATTATAAACTACCTCGCTGTCGCTGAGGCTGCGTGTCGGGCCGGAGCCGTGGATCTCGCCGAGCAATTCGAGGTGCTTAAATTCCCTGCCGATGACGACCCCGTAGATCATCTCGTCGTTCCCTCGTTTGAAGCGGTAACCCACATCACCGTTGATGCCAAATTTGCCGATCGCCGTCTGCCATTGCAGCGGCAGCAAAAAAGCAGGCCCCTTATCGACGAGGCCTTTGCTGACGGAGGAGTTTCGGGTGTTAAATTCAAATGCCGGATAGATCGACAGAGCGACGCTGTGATGCTTGCGTTCGTCGCGAAACCGCCAACGCATACCGATATTTAGATTGCCCGCACCGTTTAGGCCGCGCTGACCGTTGTTATGTAAAACAAGCCAAGGGATCTCGATCTTTAGCTGCAGACGCTCGCCGAGCCCGTAGTTAATATCGAAAAGCGGCGTCCCGAACATACGTCCGCCAGCTCCGCGCTCAAACGTAAACGCCGTGTTTATCTCAAAATGTCTTTTGGGGATCGTCTCGGTGTCGTCGGTTATCATCGGCGGGCCGCCTTGGGCAAAAATAACGCCGGAGCAGAATGCAACAAACATCAATACCGCGACACAAACTAAGATATTCGCTTTATTCATCTGCGATAAATCTTAACTGTCGTTGATAGTAATTCAAAGTACAGATATTCGGCATTCTTGCCTCAAAACCGCTTGTCGCTTACACTCATTATGTCTGCATAACGAAAACTTTTAAGCAATGAGAGTACACAACGACATTCTGGAGCTGATCGGCAGGACGCCGCTCGTTCGTATCAACAACATCACGCGAGAGCTTAAGATCAAGGCTCCGATCTACGCCAAAATGGAGAGCCTTAATCCGGGCTATTCGGTCAAGGATCGCATTGGCATTTCGATGATCGACTGGGCCGAGCGCGAAGGCGTGCTCAAAAAAGGCGGCACGATAATCGAAGCGACTAGCGGTAATACCGGCATTGGTCTTGCATTAGTTGCGGCGGTTCGCGGGTATAAATGTATCTTTGTGCTGACCGAAAAAGCCTCGACCGAAAAGGTTCGTTATCTGAAAGGTTTGGGAGCGGACATCGTCGTCTGTCCGGCGGCGGCAAAGCCAGGCACGCCCGACCATTATGTCGCGACGGCAAAGCGGATCGCCGAGGAAACGCCGGGTTCATTTTATCCGGATCAATACAATCATCCCGAAAACCCTGCGGCCCATTACCGCACGACCGGGCCTGAGATATGGAACGATACCGACGGAAAGATCACGCATTTTGTCGCGAGTATCGGAACCGGTGGCACTATCAGCGGCACGGGTCGTTATCTGAAAGAGATGAATCCCAATATTAAGGTCATCGGTGCTGACCCTTACGGCTCTATATTTAAGACCTACAAAGAATCCGGCTTTATCCCCGAAGCGACACCGTATCTGGTCGAAGGTATCGGGCAAAATCTGCCCGTCGGCAACGCCGATCTCAATACGATCGACGAGATAATCAATATCACCGACCGCGAATCATTTGACCTTGCACGGCAGCTCGGACGCCGCGAAGGCATTTTCTGCGGGGGTTCGGCAGGGACGATATTTGCCGCCGCTTTGAAGGTCGCGAAAGACTTGGATGAATCGGCCTGCATCGTTTTTATCGTGTGCGATACGGGCGAACATTATCTTTCAAAATTTCATTCGGACGAGTGGATGAAGGAAAAACTGCTACTCGAACCGCAGCGTATCACCGCCGGGCTGATCGCCGAGACCAAAAACGGCACATCGCCCGCAGAGTTGATATTTGTTGGCCCGGACGACCTCGTAAGCGAGGCACTCGCTAAGATGACCGACAGCGGCATCACGCAAATTCCGGTACTCGAAGACAACCGCTCGGTCGGGTCTTTGCACGAAAGCGGTATATTGGCCAAGCTGCTCGCCGACCGCGAATTGCTTAACGCAAAGGTCAGCGAAGTGATGGAAAAGAGTTTTCCGGTGCTCGATGTGGATGTCAGCTTTGCCGAGCTTAAATCAAAACTGCAGCGAAATCGTGCTGTGCTGATTGAAGATTTCAAGCGAATTACGGCTATAATAACCCGGTCGGATGTTTTGGATATTCAGGTTTAGTCAAACCCCTCTGTATATAGAGATAGATGAGCGACGAACACAAAACAGATGAAATGCCTTCGAGCGAATGGGTGATGCCCGATCCGATCTTTCGCAGTACGCCGGGTCAAAAGCCCGCGAGCATGCACGAGACCGAGATCAAGGACGGAGTCCCGACCATTGAACCCGGCTTTCGCGAAGCAGACACGCTCGAAACCGTAGGCCTGCCGACCGATCCGGGCGAAAACTCCGTCGAACCTGGCTTTCGCGATGCCCCGACGATCGAAACCAAAGGTCTGTCGCTGCCTGATGCCGTTCCTGCCAAAGTTAAAGCGGCTGCTCCAAAAGCAAAAAAAGGGGGATGCCTTAGCACGTTAGCCTCAGGGTTTCTCCTAATAGCCATCGCCTCTCTCGCGATCATCGCCGCACTTGTCTATTACTTCTTTTACTACCGTCCGGCTGACATCGGCCCTTTCTAAGTACTATTCTTCTCTTTTGACGTATTTGACCGACGACTTCCACTTGCCGCCTACTAGGGTTTTAGTGGTTATTTTTATTTTTGTCTCGTCTTTGATGGTGGCGTCTTCGGTCTCTTCCCAAACTTTAACAAGGCGGCCGCCTACGACCGAGTATTTTTCGGTGGTGTGCCAGCAGCAACCGCTTTTGTTAAATGTGGTGAGCTGTTTTTTGTCTTTATCGACATCAAACATACCCAACCCGACGAGGGCTTCGCTAAACGCCTTGTTATAAATAAATTTTTTGGCGGCCTTGGACGACAGATAAACCTTATACGACGGCATACCGTAAGGACCATTATTGCCATCGCAGATCGCGACGTCTTCCATACCGTCGAAATTAAAATCACCTACATTGACCGCACTCTGTTTGTCGTAGAGCATCGTCGCATTGACCTCAGGCTGGCCGCCATCGCCAAGCTCGACGGACGTATCGGCAACGTTGATAGTCTGATAAGCGACGGTTCCGCCTTTTTTGTAAAATGCGAACGAGGCTTTGCCGGAACAATACATATCATCACATTTCTCGACGTTGACCTTGATGTCAAAATATTTTGACGCGTCTTTCAAGTCGAACGTCTTTTGAGCAAATGCCGATGTCGCAAAAAGCAGAACTAGAGCAATGGTTAGTTTTTTCATATTTTCTATCTTCTGACTACTGACTACTGATTTCACGGATGTGTCATGTCTTCCGCAATTACAAGTTTATCAAATTTCTCCGCCGTTAAAAGCTCCAGTTGGACAGCAGATTCCTTGAGCGAGATGCCTTTCTTGTGAGCATTCTTCGCGATCTTTGACGCGTTGTCATATCCGATATGCTGATTGAGCGCCGTGACGAGCATAAGCGAGTCTTGCACATAATGCTCGATCTGGTCGCGGTTGAGCTCGATGCCGTTGATGCAGTAATCGACCAAGCCTTGGCACGCATCTTTGATAAGACGCACAGAATGCAGAAAATTGTGGATCATCACCGGTTTAAAGACGTTCAACTCAAAATTCCCCTGCGAACCGGCAAAACCGATCGCCGCGTCGTTGCCGAAAACCTGAACGGACACCATTGTCATCGCCTCGGACTGAGTAGGGTTGACCTTGCCGGGCATTATCGATGAGCCGGGCTCGTTTTCAGGCAGCGAAATTTCGCCGATACCGCAACGCGGACCCGACGCCAGCCAGCGAATGTCGTTCGCTATCTTCATCAACGAACCCGACAGCGTTTTCAGGCCGCCGGAGGCGAATACAACCTCGTCGTGAGCCGAAAGAGCGGCGAATTTGTCAGGGTGCGATTTGAAGGGCAATCCAGTCAATTCCGCGATCTTGTCAGCCGAACGCTGTGCAAATTCGGGATGAGCGTTGAGACCAGTACCGACCGCCGTGCCGCCAATCGCGAGATCAAAAAGGCCCGGCATAACCATTCTCAGACGGTCAATGTCGCGAGACACGAGCGACGCCCAACCGCCAAATTCTTGCCCGACCGTCATCGGTGTCGCGTCTTGCAGATGCGTGCGGCCGATCTTTACAACGTCGGCAAACTCGACGGCCTTAGCGTGGATCGCGTCGTGGACCTTTTGAACCTCGGGGATAAGCGCCGTCATCTGCTCGGCGGCGGCGATATACATTGCCGTCGGGAAAGTGTCGTTCGACGACTGCGATCTATTAACGTCGTCGTTAGGGTGAACAGGCGTTTTCGACCCCATCTCACCGCCCGCGATCTCGATCGCACGATTTGAGATGACCTCGTTGGCGTTCATATTCGTCTGCGTGCCGGAGCCTGTCTGCCACACACGAAGCGGAAAATGCGCGTCGAGCTTACCCTCAATGACTTCGTCAGCCGCCTGCACGATAAGGTCGAGCTTATCTTTTGGTAGCTTGCCGAGATCATAATTGACTATCGCCGCTGCCTTTTTCAGGATGCCGAGCGCACGTATGACCTCACGGGGCATAACATCAAACCCGATGTTGAAATGCAGCAGCGACCGCTGCGTCTGCGCTCCCCAATATGCGTCGGAGCATACCTCGATCTCGCCCATCGAGTCAGTTTCAAAGCGTGTTTTTACTGATTGTTCTATTCCTTGTGACATACACTAATTATATAAAAATCTCTTATTTTGAACACGCGGTGGCCGCACTCTCGGTTTTTAGTCCCGCCTTGATCCAGGCTGCCGTGCCACCGGTGACATTGTATAGCTTAGTAAATCCGGCATTCTCGAGTATGCTCGTGCCGATGCTCGAACGATAGCCGCCTTGGCAGATGACATAAGTCGGCACAGCCGGGTCGAGCTTTTCAAAATCGTGCTCAAGCTTATCTAGTGGGATATTAACGGTTCGCATCGCGTGTCCTGCGTTGTGTTCGGGTAGGCGACGGACATCGACGAATTGAAGATATTTCTCGGTTTGCGTTAGTTCGTTGACCTCTTGGACGGAAACCTGCTCGACCGATTTTTTCTGGCCCGAGTAATTTTTCAGCAAGATGTAACCAGTCACGGTTTCGTGGCCGACGCGAGCAAGCCGTGTGAACGCCTCTTCGACCTGAATATCAACGTCCGCAACGATAGCGATCGGCGTACCGATCGGGATGAGCGTGCCCGTCCACGACGCAAATTGCCCGCCGAGGCCGATGTTTATTGAATTTGGAATGTGTCCGTCACCGTATTCGAAATTTTGCCGCACGTCGATCACTACTCCATCGAACGCGAGAATTTCGTCGGTCGATAACTCGCGGGGCTTTGGCAGATCGGCAAGCGTGCTAGAACCTTCGAGATTTTTCGCGGCACTTTTGGGGAAATAAGCCGGAACCTCAGGTTGGTCCGAGGCGACGATCTTGATGAATTCGTCCTTGCTCATCGGCTGGAGCGCGTAGTTGAACTGCCGTTGGTTGCCGAGCGTCGACCAAGTCTCTTTTGACAAAGATTTACCGCACAGCGAACCTGCTCCGTGTGCCGGATAGACCTCAGTGTCGTCCGGATAGGCGAGGATATTATTGTGCAGCGAATCATAAAGCATCCCGCCCATCTCTGCTGCCGTAAAACCTACAGAACCGATCAGATCTGGCCGCCCGACATCGCCTATAAATAATGTATCGCCGGTAAACATCTTTAGGGGCTCGCCATTTTCCTCTGCAATGATCGTGATGCCCTCCGGCGTGTGGCCGGGAGTTTCGAGAAATCGTAGCTTGATGGCACCAACGTTCAACTCGTCACCGCTCGAAACTTTGTGCGTCGGAAACTGCGTCGCGGCTCGCTGGCCGTAGATGATCTCGGCACCGGTCTTGCCTGCAAGTTCAAGATGCCCACTGACAAAATCAGCATGCGAATGTGTCTCGATAACGTATTTGATCCGCTGGCCGTTCGCCGTAGCTTCGTCGATGTATTGCTGCACATCACGCTGCGGATCAATGATCGCCGCTTCGCTGTCAGAACCGAGATAGTACGACGCATGCGACAGACAACCTAGATAAAACTGCTTGAAATTCATACCAACAATTATACACCCGGATGTAAGGACAAAGAACCCAGTCGCTACTGCTCCCGGTTCTGACGCGTATACTCAACCACAAACCTCGGAGGCTCGTCTTCATCGACGGGCGGCATCACCAGGAAATCGGTTTGTTTCAGGCCATTTTCCTCAAATCGCGATAGGTCTTGGCGGGACATCGGCCATGGCATTATTTCTGGTTCGACGTCATCTTCGCGGCCGCGTGTAACGACGACCAGCTTTCCTTTTTCGCCGACAAACGCCGCGATCGCATCTATCACATTTGGCCGCATCTCTAGCGGCAGAGGCTGGATCGTGTAGATCTCAAGCACAAAGTCGAACGAGCCATGCCATTCGTTTGGCGGATCGAATAGGTCTGAGGCAAAAAACTCTATATCTGCATCGCCATATAGCTTTTTCGCCCATTCGATGGCAGTCGGCGAGATGTCAAAAGCCGTTACTTTAAAACCAAGATCGTGCAAATATTTCGCATCGTCCCCAAGCCCGCATCCGACGACAAGTGCCGTGCGTCCATCGCCCCGCAATCCTGTTTTCTCAGCCCAAGTTTTGAAGTAATGGTTGGGTTCGAGATCCGCCCACGGTATCTGTTCATTATCACAGGCAGACTCCTTATACAGAGCCTCAAACCACCCAAGCACATCACCGCGAGCGGCAAAATCGGCTTGGAGCGACCGGACGTACGCACGTTTTTCTTCGAGATCTTTATTCAACTGGTGCTCCTGCTTCTGTCCAAGCCGCCCAACCGCCGTCCATCGACCAGACATTGGTATAGCCCATCTTTTGCAGATTTACGGCTGAAAGGGCCGAGCGAAAACCGCCGCCGCAATATAGAACAAGCTCGGTGTCTTTGTCGGGATAGGTTTGGACGATGTCGCGTTCGATAATGCCGCGAGACATGTGTTTAGCTCCGGCGGCGTGTCCGGCATCAAATTCGTTATCCTCGCGAACGTCGATCAGAGCGGCTCCGGCGGCAACGCGTTCGCGTGCACCGGCGACATCGCATTCGTTAACCTGGCTCTTAGCGTCGTGTGCAAGTGCAAGAAATTCTTCGGAATGTATCATAGTAAATTCAGTTTACCGCGAATCCGAGATGATTAACTAGCAAGGAGCCAGCGAAACTCCTATAATGGTCATATAGCAATTTTTACTAAATTTTATCGAGGTTAATTACATTGGCAGAACAATTTGACGTAACAATTATCGGCTCGGGACCAGGCGGCTATGTCGCTGCGGTAAGAGCAGGGCAGCTTGGGCTAAAAGTAGCAATTATTGAAAAAGAGCCGGACGCACGGCTCGGCGGCACCTGCGGACTGCGTGGATGCATCCCGACCAAGGCTTTGCTAAATGCGGCACATCTTTATGACAAAGCGTCGCATTTTGAGAACTACGGCCTGAAAGTCACGGGTCTCAGCTACGACTGGGCGGGCGTCCAGAAATACAAATCCGACGTTGTCGCTAAAAACTCCGCCGGTGTGACGTATCTGATGAAAAAAAACAAAGCCACGATATTCCCGGGCTTTGGCAAGATCGTTGGCAAAGGAAAGGTCGAGGTCACTGCCGCTGACGGCAAGAAACAGATCATTGAGACCAAGAACATCATCATCGCAACCGGTTCGGTCGTTCGCCCTATCCCTGGATTTGAAACCGACGGCAGGCAGGTCGTTAATTCGGACCACATTCTCGAACTGACGAGCGTTCCGAAATCGATGATCGTTATGGGCTCAGGTGCGGTCGGCGTTGAATTTGCGAGTGTTTATCATCGCTTTGGTTGTGATACGACGGTCGTTGAACTGATGGATCGTATCGTGCCTATCGAAGACGCTGACGTTTCTAAGGAACTCGCTCGTGCATTCAAAAAACAGGGTATCAAGTGCGAGACCGGTATCAAACTCGACAAGCTTGAAAAAGGCAAAAAGAGCGTCAAGGTTTCGGGTAAAAACGCCAAAGGCGAATCCGTCACTTTCGAAGCCGAAATGCTGCTCGTCGCCGTCGGGCGTATGCCATCCATCGAAAAGATCGGGCTGGAAAATACCAAGGTCGTCGTCAATCCACGCGGCACCATCAAGGTAAACGAATATTGCGAGACAGATGAGCCTAATGTTTACGCCATCGGCGATGTGATTGACACCGCTTGGCTTGCACATCTCGCGTCGAAAGAAGGCATCCTCGTTGTCGAAAAGATCGCCGGTAAAAAGGTCGAGCCGATCAAGCAAAACCTCGTCCCGAACTGCACCTACTGCGACCCCGAAGTTGCCAGCGTCGGCCTGACCGAAGAGAAAGCCATTGAGGCCGGTTATGAAGTCAAGGTCGGTAAATTTCCGTTCTCAGCCTCCGGGAAAGCACGCATACTCGGCGAGACTGACGGTTTCGTTAAGATCGTCGCGGAGAAAAAGTACGATGAGGTGCTCGGCGTTCACATCATCGGCCCGCACGCTACCGAATTGCTTGCCGAAGCCTGCGTCGCCATGGCACTCGAGACGACCGCAGACGAACTCGGCCGCGTCATCCACGCTCACCCGACCGTGTCGGAAAGCGTAATGGAAGCCGCCGAAGGCGTGCATGATCTGACGATACACATGTAGTTGTCGGTTGTCAGGGATCGGTGGCCAGTCGGCTTGCGCGGCTGGCCACTTTTTGTGATATATTCAGCACGTAAAAGCATTGCATAAACCTAACAGTTAGGTTACTATTACCATGCCAACGATTTGGAGAAGTGGCGGATTTAGATTTGTGATATGGCCCGATGACCACGATCCGCCTCATGTTCACGTGGTTCGCGGTAATTTGTTAGCTGCGATAATTAATTTGGGAATGAAAGAGAAATCCGTATCAATAAAAGTAAACTATCGGTTAAATCGTCGTGAATTGGCTCTTGCCGTGCAAGTCGTGGCTGCAAATAATGCGGTATTCACAAAGGAGTGGACGAAGATACATGGTTAAAGTTAAGGACAAATGGAGCCTTGAGGAATTTGGAATTTCCGACAAAGAATTCGAACGACAATATAGCGAGGCCACGAAACGCGGCGAGGAATCGTTGAAGCATGATCCGCGTGCAGTTTCGGCAAGCTATCACAACGGCGAGGTTACTGTCCGTTTGATGTCCGGTTGGAGTCTCAGCTTTGATCCCAGAAGATACAAGTTTTTGAAAAATGCCACTGACGAAGAACTCTCAGATGTTAAGCCGCTCGGACTCGGATTCGCCCTTGAATGGGAATCGATCGATCAGCATCTAGGCGTGGGCCGCCTGATACTCGATCTTATCGGAGAAAAGTATATTGCCACTGAAATCGGTCGTCGAAATGGCTCGGCTACCAGCGAAAAGAAGAAGCTAGCATCGCGCACCAACGGCAGACTCGGCGGTCGGCCAATGAAAGTGTAATGGAAGCCGCCGAAGGCGTGCATGATCTGACGATTCATATGTGAAGCAAGCTTGCTTCCTCGTGAGAGGTATTGATGAAATTAAAAATAATAGTCTATTTTGTCTCTTGTACATTAGCCGTTTGCTTTGCTTTTGGAAATGCGTCGGCTCAAAGACGGCCGGCACCTAGAAAGGTAAAGGCGGTTGCATCGACAGAGACAGTCCTGCGTAACGAGGCTCGAAGTCTTTCGCCTAAACAGAAAACCCTCGTCTTAAAAGTTCTAGGTATTTTGGATAAGTCCGATGTGCTGTTTTTTACCGGAAAGGATGCCGATAAGTTTCAGCTAAATATTCGGAACGTAGTTCCACTACTCGATCGATTGGAATCTGAACTTCCTAAGAGCAAGTTTTATGATTTGTTGAATTCGACAATCTTAGCCTATATGGACTTCGGGGTACTGATTCAAATTGTTGGGATTCGACACGAGCAAGGCGCAGATGCTTTCGACGAAAAAGTGACCGATTCGCTTGCAGAAATTGCAAAACGCTACGAAAGTATTCTGGGAACGGGGTCAAATGTTGATATGCTCGATCCGGATGTCGGCGCGAAGATTCTCACTTTTGCCGTCAATTTAAAGAAAGGAATTTATAAACTGATGAATTAATCAGGAAGCGTCAAATATGAGGCTTTTTCATTGAGTACTAGAAAAACATCCTATCCCCGAAACAAGATCAAGATACTGCTGCTTGAGAATATCTCTGACGCGGCGGTGGCGGAGCTTAATGCGGGCGGCTATGCTGACGTTAAAAAGATCAATGGTGCGCTCAGCGAGGCGGAGCTTATTAAGGCCGTCAGGGGCGTGCATTTGATAGGGATACGGTCTAAGACGCAGATCACAAAAGGCGTGATCGCGGCGGCTGATAAGCTGCTGGCGATCGGGTGTTTTTGCATTGGCGTCAATCAGGTTGATCTGGCGGCGGCGACAGAAAAGGGCGTGGCGGTATTTAATGCACCTTATTCGAATACACGTTCGGTGGCGGAGCTTATTATTGGGCTGTGCGTGATGCTGATTCGTAAGATCGCGGACAAAAATACGGCGGCTCACAGCGGTACTTGGCTAAAGGATTCCAAAGGCAGTTTTGAGCTTCGGGGTAAGACGCTCGGTATTATTGGCTATGGGAATATCGGTTCGCAGGTGTCAAACATGGCCGAGGCGATGGGTATGCACGTCGTTTATTACGACACGGCGACCAAATTGCCGCTCGGTAACGCCAAGCAGATACGCGATCTCGACGAGCTGTTAAAGCAATCGGACATTGTGACGCTGCATGTTCCTTCGGATGCGACAACGCGGAATATGTTTGACGCTGACACGCTCAAAGCGTTGAAAAAAGGTAGTATTCTGCTCAATTACAGCCGCGGCGACATCGTCGATCTCGATGCTCTGAAAAATGCGGTTGAAAAAGGCAAGCTTGCAGGTGCGGCGGTCGATGTATTTCCCGATGAACCGGAATCTAACGGCGATGCGTTTACGACCGTGCTGCAAAACCTGCCAAACGTCATCCTGACGCCGCATATCGGCGGTTCGACCGAAGAGGCACAGGCAAATATTGGCCTCGACGTAACCTCAAAACTTATCAAATATCTCGATCTCGGTATTTCCCAAAGCTCGCACACAGTGCCGTCCGTCAGCCTGCCGCCGCGTGCCGGGACGCACCGCATACTGCATATTCACCGCAACATCCCCGGCGTCCTCGGCGAGATCAACTCGAAACTTTCAAAGCATGGCATCAATATCGTCGGTCAATTCCTAAAAACCAACGACACCATCGGTTACGTCATCCTCGATGTCGATACAAAAATGTCGAAAGATGCGTTTGAGATACTAAAAAGCATCAAAGGTACTATTCGGGCTAGAATGGTTTACTAGGATTTTTGCCCGCGAATAACGCTAATAGACGCGAATAAAAGATAAATCTATTATTAGTGTAGATTCGTGTTATTCGCGGGCAAATTCTTATGAAGCTAAAAATTGCATTTGTCATAATACTTTCAGTCGCTGTTTCGTTAAGTGCCCAATGGGTCAAGCAGACGGTCAACACCACAGCGAGCTTTCGTGGGCTGTCGGTCGTGAGTGAAAAGGTCATTTGGGCAAGCGGCAACGGCGGGACGGTTATCCGTACCATCGACGGCGGCAAGAAATGGGATGTGATACAGCTGCCCGACGCTGCAAAGCTCGATTTTCGTGACATCGAGGCTTTTGACGCAAACACCGCCTACATCCTAAGCATCGGCAACGGCGAATCTTCACGCATCTACAAAACCACCGACGGTGGCAGGACGTGGAAGCTGCAATTCAAAAACACCAACGAAAAAGCGTTTTTTGATGCGATGGCGTGTTGGGACAATTACAATTGCATCGCAATGTCCGATCCGGTAGATGGAAAGTACCTTTTCATTCGAAATTACGGCGGTGATACTTGGGAGAAGATCGAGGCTGACGGAGCGAATGCAATGAAAGACCAAGCAGCATTTGCAGCGAGCGGAACCTGCATTGTTACCAGTGGAACCCATCATCCAGCTTTTGTCGTCACGGGCGGATCTGCTGCGCAGGTTTTGCACACAGACAATAACGGGATGTTTTGGAACACTTATCCTACCCCGGTGATAAGCGGTTCTTCCGGCTCAGGTATATTCTCAATCGCGATGTTTAACCAAAAAAACGGTGTCATCGTCGGCGGTAACTACGAAAAGCCTAACGAGGCTAAAGATAATCTTGCTTTTACAACCGACGGCGGCCAGACCTGGAAACTCGGCACCCGCCTCTCAGGCTATCGGTCAGGCGTTACTTACGTCGATAAAAATACAATCGTCGCCGTCGGAACCAATGGCTCGGATATTTCACGAGACGGTTGCAAAACTTGGAAAAAGTTTGGTAATGAAGACCTCAATGCTGTCGCTGCAAAAGGGAAAAAAGCTGTCTGGGCTGTCGGGCCCAAAGGCATGGTCGTGAAAATGAAATGACTTATGCTTGGTACGACATTCTCGGCACAGCGGGCGTTGCGGTCATTATCGTTACTTACATTTTGCTCCAGCTTGGTCGCATCAGGAGTGAGCAGTTGGCTTACTCCCTACTTAACGCGTTGGGAGCGTCGCTGATATTGGTTTCATTGTATTTCAGCTTTAACTTTCCTTCGTTTATAGTAGAATTTTTCTGGCTGTTGATCAGTTTGTTTGGGATCGGGAAATATTTGTTGAGGAAATAGATCGGTCTACAAGATACTTGCAGGCTGGCAGCCTGCGCTCCGGCGTTATGCAGAGTTTTACAAGCATTCCATTTAAGACAAAGACCGACAGCGGTATGTCTAATATCAACGGCGTGGCGAAATTTTCGCCGGCGGGGATCGTGCTTGAGTTTGAGTCGAAACTGCTCGGGCTGATCTCGACCGGTGTAAAAGA
>JAYVOS010000164.1:0-2025 GCA_043757775.1 Chloracidobacterium sp.
AAGAGCAACTGAGATCGAGATCGGACTTCTTCTCAATTTCGGAGTGAGACCTGAAATAAAAAGAAAGATATTTGATAACCCAAGAAAAAAAATCCGTGAAAATCTGTGTTAATCTGTGGCTAATTTTCTTAAAGAATGAAAGGTAACCTCATCATTATCAGTTCCCCGTCCGGCGGTGGTAAAGGCACGCTGATTAAAGAAGTGCGTGCGATGTTGCCTGATCTGGGGTATTCCTGTTCGCACACGACGCGGCCGCAGCGGTTTGGCGAGGAAGAGGGACGCGAATATTTCTTTATCAGCGAAGACGAATTCAAACAGCGTATCGAGTCAGGTGATTTTTTAGAGCACGCAAATGTTCACGGTAATCTCTACGGCACGTCACTCGCCGAAAGCCGCAAGGTTTTCAACACCGGCAAGGATCTGATCGTCGAGGTCGATGTGCAGGGTGCTCTGCAAATAATGCAGCGGGTTGAGGAAGCCAGCGTGAGCATCTTTATACTGCCGCCGTCTTTCGAAGTTTTGCGTGCTCGACTAACATCCCGAAATACCGAGGACGCTGACGAACTTCGGACACGCTTGAGGAATTCATTCGCCGAGGTAATGGAGTATTCCAAATTCGATTACCTCATCATCAACCAGGACCTTTCGACCGCCGCGCGGCAGCTAGCCTCGATAATTACAGCGGAACGTCAATCAACAGATAGACAAAAGAGTGCTATTCAGGGTATCCTTGATAGTTTCGATGCATCGAGGCATCTGTTTGACGGAGAATAGCAAAATATGGCCGACGAAATAGAAGAAATTGTTGACGAAACCCCGGAAGAAGAGATCATTGATCCGCCTGCGATCGATTCGAAATACCGCATGATAATCCTCGCCGCACAGCGCAGCAAACAGTTGCAGCGTGGAGCCATCGCTCGTGTCGATATGGATATTCGTAAGACGAAACCTACACGAATCGCGATGAAGGAATTTCAAGAAAAGAAAGTTAATTTCGAGATCCTCGAAAACTAATATACGTTTTATCTAAATTAAAAAACCGCCATTTCTGGCGGTTTTTTCGTTACATTCCTTTGTAGTTCGGTCCCCCGCCGCCCTCGGGCGTGACCCAATTGATGATCTGATACGGATCGGCGACATCGCAGGTCTTGCAATGAACGCAGTTTGAAAAATTAACCTTTAGCTCTTTTCGGCCGGTCGCAGCGTCCTGTTCCATCTCATAGACCGCTGCCGGGCAGAATCGCTGGCACGGATTACCGTATTCCTCGGCACAGCGGGTCGCACAGATCTCGGTGTCGAGCACGTGCAGATGTGATGGCTGGTCTTCGTCGTGTGCGACCGCTCCGTAGAAAACGTCTGTCACTTTGTCAAAGGTCAGCTCTTTGTCAAATTTCAGATCATCGTAACGGCCCGGTCTGATGGCACCGTCACCGAGTTTTGCAATACGCAGATGACCGGCAACGTGATGTTCCTTGGGCATAAAGCCCCACGCCAATCCTTTCGTCAGGAACTGCAATCCGGTGTTGAGCAATGCCGACCAGCGGCCTTTTTGAAAGGCTCCGTGGAAATTGCGGACTGGATGCAGTTCGTCGTAGATCCAGCTCATATTCACTTTTTCGTCGAAGTGCTTGAGCGTGGTGGACGTGAAATCTTCGTGCTCGAAAGCCCCGATGATCGTCTCGGCGGCGAGCATACCGGATTTCATCGCGGTGTGAATGCCCTTGATACGCTGGCCGTTTAGGAACGAAGCCGAATCGCCGACAATGAGCACGCCGTCCGCATAGAGCTTTGGCATGGTGTAATAGCCGCCGGCGTTGATGGTTTTGGCACCGTATTTGATCATCTTGCCGCCCGCGAGCACTGCCGCGACCTTTGGATGCGTTTTGAATTTTTGAAATTCGGCGTGCGGATCGATCATCGGATCGACATAATCGAGGCCCGTGACATATCCGATACTGACGACGTTGTTCTTAAGGCCGTAGATCCAGCCGCCGCCGTAGGTTTTAGTATCGGACGGAAATCCGA
>JAYVOS010000165.1:0-7377 GCA_043757775.1 Chloracidobacterium sp.
AACGATCAAATACGCATTGTCAGGCCTGTAATAAAGCTTGTGAAATGCACGAGCATCCGCCGAAGTTGCAGCATTAAGCTCTTCGATATTGCCGATGACTCCGCGTGTGTATGGATGGACTTTGTACGAAAGACTACTGATATATAGTTCCAGCATTCCGTACGGTTGCGAAAGGTAGCTTTGTCTGTATTCTTCCTTCACTACTTCTCGTTCCGAAGCAAAAGTGGTGTCATCAACAACGAGATTCGCCATCCGTTCGGCTTCGACCCAGAGTAGCGTTTCGAGGTAGTTCGAGGGAACTACTTCGAAGTAATTGGTAAAATCATCCCATGTCGAAGCGTTGTTAGCACCACCAACGTCTTCGGTAAAGCGGTCCATCGATTCGTTCGGCATATTCCTAGTCGCTTTAAACATCATATGCTCGAACATATGAGCAAACCCTGATTTACCCGGCGGATCGTTTTTGCCGCCGACGCTATACCAGACGTGAATTGCCACGGTCGGACTCGTTTTGTCTTGTAAAGAAACTACTTTCAGCCCGTTTGGCAGGGTGCGTTCTTTTATATTAAGCGGGGCTACTTTTACCTGAGCAATGGATGCGATGCTCAACATTGCCGTTATCACTAAAATAAACGCGATTCTTTTCATAAGCATTCCTTGAAACAGTAGTACGCGACCAAGATCATATTGATTTGACTAGAGCTCACGTATTTTTGCTCGCTCTTGACTCCACAAAGACAGGCAAGCAGCAT
Source organism: Chloracidobacterium sp. (assembly GCA_043757775.1). Taxonomy (GTDB): domain Bacteria; phylum Acidobacteriota; class Blastocatellia; order Pyrinomonadales; family Pyrinomonadaceae; genus OLB17. The sequence goes on from JAYVOS010000165.1 coordinate 753, forward strand.
GCTTACCCTCAAGTCATTGATAATCGTAAAAGCCTTTTCCGCTCTTGCGTCCTAGCCAACCTGCATCGACGTACTTTTTGAGGAGGGGGCACGGACGATATTTCGGATCGCCGAGACCTTCGTGCATGACGTTTAGAATGGCTAGACATACGTCCAGCCCAATAAAATCAGCCAGGGTTAGCGGTCCCATCGGGTGATTCATACCCAGCTTCATTATCTCGTCGATCGATTCGGGCGTCGCTACACCTTCGTGCAGGGCGAAAATAGCTTCGTTGATCATCGGCATTAGAACGCGATTGGAAACAAATCCGGGTGAGTCATTACACTCTACCGGAACCTTACCGAGCTGTTCAGAAAGAGATTTAACTTTAGCGTAAGTCTCATCAGATGTTGCAATTCCACGGATAACCTCAACCAGTTTCATAAGCGGAACGGGATTGAAAAAATGCATTCCGATGACTTTATCAGGACGTTTTGTGGTTGCTGCTATCTTAGTTATCGAGATCGACGATGTATTTGATGACAGGATCGCATCAGGCCAACAGATCTGATCGAGTTTTTCGAAGATCTGCTGCTTGATCCCATAGTTTTCTGACGCTGCTTCGACCACCAGCGAACAATCTTTTATGTCGTCAAGACTTGTCGTGGTGGTGATGCGTCCTAACACTTCTGCTTTCTGCTCCTCTGTCATCGTTTCTTTTTTAACGAAGCGATCGAGGCTCTTGCCGATGTTTGAGAGGCCGCGCTCAACAAACGCTGCTTCGACATCGCACATAACCACCTGAAAACCAGCACCAGCAGCCGTTTGAGCAATGCCGTTGCCCATCGTTCCTGCACCTATAACTCCAATAATTTCACTCATTATCTGTTTAGTATTCCTGTAAAAATTAAGATCTATGACTAGGATAAACTACGGTGTTGTATCAAAACAAACGAGCGACCGGAGATAGTCCGCATCGCTCGTATTGATAATAAAAACCCAGTCGCTACCGCTTGCGGTTCTAACAAGATCTACTGCCAGCTATTTGGCGGTGGCTGAGGCATATGACTTCCCGCTCCGACCTGTGCGTATGTTTGATTTTCAAAATACGCCTTACCCTCGTCGCTGAAAAGAAATACTAGCCCAAAAACACCTATTGCCGTGCCGATCGGGAATGAAAGGCAACACATTACAGACGCGACGATCGCCCAGGTTCGTGCCCACGGTTTATGCTTTCTTAACCCGTAACCCGCAACTATCTTTGGCACCGAAAACAATAAGGTAAAGACGAATAGGAATATAAAAACCACTGCAATAACACCTACGATAAGCTCTGGCGGAGGGTCACTCGCTTTGTGAGGTGCTTGTGAAAAGATCACTCCGAAAAGACCAACATAAACGATCCCGATCACGGCAACGATCAGCACATTAAATACGGTGAAAAGCCACATAAAAAGGCCTAGCAATTTTGCTTTATCTTCAGATTTCATATTTGACCTCCGTCATCAACAGAAAATACGAATCAATGGGCGGTTTGTTGCAAAAATAATGTTAATCACGTTCGACCGCCATTGCTACTGAATTGCCTCCGCCGAGACAGAGTGCCGCGACTCCACGTTTGACGCCTCGTCGCTTCATTTCATAGAGCAGAGTGGTCAAAACACGACTACCCGAGTTGCCAATAGCATGGCCCAGAGCGACCGCACCGCCATTAACATTGACCTTTTCCATGTAGAGCCCAAGTTCTTGCATTACGCCCAGAGCCTGCACTGAAAATGCTTCGTTGAGCTCGAATAGTTCGACATCTTTCATATCCCAACCGGCTTTTGCCAGCACATTTTGAACGCCTTTTACAGGTGCCATCATGATCAGTTTTGGCTCGATGCCTGAGCTTGCCCACGCGACGACGCGTCCTAGCGGTTCGATACCAAGTGCAGCCGCATTTTCCGCCGAAGTTACGACCAGAGCCGACGCTCCGTCATTTACGCCCGGAGCATTTCCCGCCGTGACGGTTCCGCCGTCTTTCTTGAACGCCGGACGCAATTTGCCGAGACTCTCGACGGTCGTCTCAGGGCGAACAGGTTCGTCATGATCGAGAATGATCGGATCGCCTTTCTTCTGCGGTATTTCGACGGCTATAATCTCGTCCTTAAATCTACCTGCTTCTTGTGCCTCATGAGCCTTGCGGTGCGAGTTGAATGCAAAATCATCTTGAGTCTCACGCGAGATCTGATATTTTTCGGCAACGACCTCACCTGTATTGCCCATGTGCCAATTCTCAAACGGGCACCACAGACCATCATGTATCATCAGGTCGGTAACCGTTTGATTGCCCATTTTATAACCCTCACGAGCACCCGGCAGAGCGTATGGAATATTCGACATCGATTCCATACCTCCCGCGACGACATACTCTGCATCGCCAAGAGCGACTGACTGCGACGCCATCGCAACTGCACGCAAGCCCGAACCGCACACCATGTTGATCGTTAAAGCGGAAACCTCAGCAGGAAGCTCAGCTTTCAATGCCGCCTGCCGAGCCGGAGCCTGTCCCTGACCAGCTGCGACGACGCAACCCATGATAACCTCGTCGACCTGATCGCCGCTGATACCTGCACGCTTGACCGCTTCTTTTATTGCAATTGCCCCAAGATCCGAGGCTGAAAAGCCTTTCAAAGCCCCTTGAAACTTCCCCGTCGGCGTCCTCGCCGCACTAATAATTACTGCTTGTTTTGTATTTGCCATAAGAATATTGTTGATTTTTCTAAATATAAAAATTGCCGATTACAGTTTAATATTTTGTCGTCTCAATGTCTCATTCAACTTACGGCTTCGCAGATCATCTACGAAACCCGTTAGTAGGAATCGCCGTAATACAGTTGTATTTAAGACACAATTCGATTAAATTTCAGTGAAATCCCTTATTTTCTTCTTTCCAAAAAAGGCAGGTATCGATTCATATGCGCAAGCGACCAATTTTACGTAACCGTTCTTTACAAACTGTTTCCGTGCTGTTTCTCGTCTTATTCACCTCTATTCTGTGTGCTCAGGCTCAGACCGGTATCGTGTCTCAGCCGAAAGCGGATCCGCTCAAAGATCTCAAATATCGTCTTGTCGGTCCATTTCGCGGTGGGCGTGTCGGAGCCGTAGAGGGCGTCGCAGACAAACCGAATGTTTACTATTTTGGTGGGACAGGCGGAGGTGTGTGGAAAACGACTGATAACGGCGTTAACTGGGTAAATATTTCTGATGGATGGTTCAAAACCGGTTCCGTCGGAGCTATTGATGCGGCGGATTCAGACCCAAATATGATCTACGTGGGTATGGGCGAAGAAACGGTTCGCGGTAATGTATCGAGCGGTGATGGTGTTTACAAGACTACTGACGGCGGTAAAAGTTGGAAGAATGTGGGGTTGACGGATACTCAACAAATTTCCCGCGTGCGTGTAAACCCCAAAGACCCCAATATTGTATACGTTGCGGCTATAGGACACCTATGGGGTAAAAACGAACAGCGCGGCATCTTTCGAAGTAAAGACGGCGGAAAGACATGGGAGAAAATTCTATATCGAAATGCGGAAACCGGTGCAAGCGATCTGGTGCTCGACCCTGCAAATCCAAATACACTCTATGCCGCGTTATGGCAGATTGGTCGCAAACCATACCGAATGGACAGCGGTGGTGAAGGCAGCGGGTTGTTTAAGTCAACGGACGGAGGCGACACATGGACTGATATTTCACGAAATAAGGGTTTGCCATCGGGTGTTTTGGGAAAAATAAATATTGCGGTCTCGCCTGTCAATACAAACCGGCTGTGGGCAATGGTCGAAAACAAAGACGGCGGCCTGTTTCGTTCCGATGACGGCGGTGATTCGTGGCAGCGAGTTAGTGAAAATGCCAATATTCGCCAGCGCCCTTGGTATTTCAATAGAGTTTATGCTGATACGGAGAGTGTTGATACGGTTTACGTCCTAAACGTCCAGTTTCAAAAGTCGATAGACGGCGGCCGAACTTTCACAACTATTGCCGGTTCGCACGGAGACCATCATGATCTCTGGATAAATCCGAAAAATGCTCGGGCGATGATCAACGGAAATGACGGCGGTGGAACGGTAACCTCCGATGGCGGGAGCACATGGTCAGACGAGGATCAGTCAACGGCCCAATTTTATCGAGTGATTACCGATAATGATTTTCCATACAATATTTATGGTTCTCAGCAGGATAATTCGACGGTTAGGATAGCTTCGAGATCGGACGGTTTTGCGATCACAACGAGCGAGTGGTTTGCTGTCGGCGGCGGTGAATCCGGCTGGATCGCACCGCATCCGGAAAATTCTGACATTGTTTTCGCCGGCAGTTACGACGGATTGTTGACCCGATATGATCATCGAACAGGTCAGGAACGAAACATTGATGTCTATCCGGATAATCCGATGGGGTCGGGTGCTGAAACTACTAAATATCGCTTTCAGTGGAACTTCCCGATCATATTCTCGCCTCACAAAACCGACGGCAAATATGCTCTTTATACCGCAGCCCAGACGCTGTTCCGTTCTCTGGACCAAGGACAGTCTTGGCAAGCGATATCTCCGGATCTGACACGCAACGACAAGACAAAACAACGATCGTCGGGCGGCCAGATATCGCAGGATAATACGAGCATCGAGTATTACGACACCATCTTTACCGTTGACGAATCACCAGTAAAACAAGGCGTGATCTGGACAGGCAGCGACGATGGTCTGGTTCACATCACGCAGGATAATGGTAAGACTTGGAACAATGTGACGCCCGGAGATCTACCTGAATGGGTTCAGATCAATCAGATCAAAGCATCGCCGTTTGACGCGGGAACAGCCTACTTTGCTGCAGTTAATTACAAGAACGACGATCAAAAGCCGTATCTCTACAGGACGACTGATTTTGGTAAAACATGGAAAAAGATCGTTAACGGGATACCCTCCGATCAGTTTACGAGGGTTGTTATCGAAGATCCCAACAAAAGAGGTTTTCTTTATTCGGGAACCGAGCGCGGTATCTACTATTCGATAGACGCCGGTGAAACTTGGCAGAGCCTGCAACTAAATCTGCCAATTGTTCCGATTGCTGATCTCACGATACAAAAGCGTGAAAAGGACCTCGTAGTTGCGACTCACGGACGATCATTTTATGTTTTGGATAATCTGCCGGTGCTCTATCAACTAGCTGATGCGCAACGCTCAGAGGCATTTCTGTTCACGCCTGAGGACGCCTACCGGACTGCAGGCGGCGGCGGACAGCTACCCGCAACGGCAACTGTTGGAGCAAACCCGCCGAATGGTGTTGTTGTAAATTACTATCTGAAAGATAAAACTGCGAAAGAGATCACGCTCGAATTTCTCGACCAGCAAGGCAGGCTTTTGCGTAAATTTACCAAGCCGGCAGATAAACCTGGCAGCCCTGCTAGTCCTGAAGCAGGCGGATCCGGCCGGGGAGGAGGCGAACCCGTGGTGCCTGCCGAAGCGGGATTCAATACATTTGTATGGAACTACCGTTTGCCAAATGCTACTAATCTACCGGGTCTGATCATGTGGGGCGGGTCGCTTGCCGGTCCGCGTGTCACTCCCGGAAACTATCAAGTTCGATTAAGCATCGATGGTAAAGCAATATCGTCCGCACCTTTTTCGATCAAGTCCGATCCGCGCCTGACTGTTACAGCCGATGATCTTGCAAAACAATTTGATCTGATGCAAAAGATCACGACGAAACTTTCTGAAACGCATAACACGATATTAGAGATAAGAGATACACGAACGCAGCTTGAGAATCTTTCGCGTCGACTAAAATCTCCTGATCAAAAAGATCTCATTGACCGTGCCAAAGAAATATCAAAAAAACTCTCAGATATTGAGGAAGCGTTAAATCAGACAAAGATCCGCAGTGGACAGGACGCGTTAAATTTTCCAATACGTCTGAATAACAAACTTGCGGCACTCGGGGCGTCTGTGGATGGTTCCGACGACCCGCCAACTACTCAGTCCTATGTCGTGTATAGCGATGTCGTTTCACAGATCGACGCTCAAATCGCAATGTTTGCGAAGATCAAAGCTGAGGACGTCGCTGAGTTTAACAAACAGTTTGCTGCGAAAGGATTGCCGGTAATAATTCCCGGCCGCTAGAGCCATCAACTGTGAAAGCGATCAAACGCAGTTTTTGCTAAAGACTCACGATGATCCGGATGTGCGATCCGTACAAGCTCGGCAGCACGCTGACGGAGATTTTTGCCGTAAAGATTTGCAATCCCAAATTCCGTGACTATGTAATGAACGTGTGCTCTAGTCGTGACAACTCCGGCTCCCTCCTTTAGAAACGAAACGATCTTGCTTTCGCCTCGCAAAGTAGTGGATGGAAGAGCGATTATGGGCTTTCCGCCGTCGGACAAAGATGCTCCACGGATAAAGTCCATCTGTCCGCCAACGCCGGAGTATTGGTATGTGCCTATCGAATCGGCACAAACTTGCCCCGTTAGATCGACCTCGATGGCACTGTTAATTGCTGTAACCTTAGGATTACGCCGGATCACAGCCGTGTCATTTACATAGGCGATGTCAAGCATCAGCACCTCGGGGTTGTCATCGACAAAATCATAGAGCCGACGTGTGC
>JAYVOS010000166.1:0-7372 GCA_043757775.1 Chloracidobacterium sp.
GAGCAAGGCTGACGAAGCCGTTTTCAATAAAGCTTTGCCCGCAGTGCGTAAACACGTTGCCGAAGCCTGCACCGAGGAAGTGGAGGTCTCAGGCATCACTCATGGTGCGTTTTCCAAGCCGGGAGCCAAGCAGACGCTAGTGTTTTATCAATACTGCCAGACCGGAAACGGGCTCGGTTGGGTCGGGAGAGTGTTGATGGAAAATGGCAAGGTCGTCGGTAATTTTATAGATGAAAGCGGCTGGTCGGTCGAGGCCGGAGCTTTGCCGGACATAAATCAAAACGGGCTCGACGAATTTACGCTGTCGTATGGCGGCGGAATGCATCAGGGACAGGGAGGGATCGGTGTCGATATTATGGAATTTTCGAAAGGCGTGCCAAAAGGACTAGGCTGGTTTCAGGCAGAGAAATTTGACGACACACAGGCAACGACCGTCTGGAAAGTGACCGCCAAACCCGGCAAAACGCCGATATATTATAAGCAAAAATATTTTTCAGGTGAAAACGAAAAATACCGCAAGTCGGGAGCAAATTCGCAATTTAAGCCTACTGCCGCTATCGGAAAATTTACGGTGATCAAATGAAAAAGATCTATGATGTAACGGTTGCTGTTAGCAGTGAGACGCCTATTTACAAAGGCGATCCGGGTGTTGAAATAACGTCGTTCAAGGCAATTGCGAAGGGTTCGTCGGCAAATGTCTCGCAGATCTCGCTGGGTGTCCATACGGCGACGCACATTGACGCACCTAATCATTTTATCGACGGTGCAAAACGCATCCACGAGATCGATCCGCAAAAGCTGGTCGGTCCGTGCCGCGTGATCGAGGTGGACGAAAGCGTCATCGGCATCGAACCGGAGCACGTTGGCGACATCAGCGGCGTCGAGCGCGTTATATTCAAAACGCAAAACTCAGGGTTTTGGAACACGCCGGAGCTTGGTTTTCGGACGGATTTTACCTACCTAACTCCTGCGACGGCCAGACTGCTGGTCGATAACGGAATCGTACTCGTCGGCATCGATTATCTTTCGATAGAAAAATCAGGGTCTCCGGGCCATCCGGTGCATATAACGCTGCTTGAAAATGAAGTTGTCATTCTCGAAGGCGTTGATCTTCGCGAAGTGCCGCCAGGTGATTATGAGCTGATATGTATGCCGCTCAAATACATCGGGGCGACTGGTGACGGATCGCCCGCTAGAACATTTTTACGACAGATCTAGTTTTTTTATGTCCACCCAAAAGCTTTACGACCAGTGGTCGGCGACATACGATGAGGTAGAAAATAGAACACGTGATCTGGAAAAGATAGCGTGCGAGAGCGTGCTTTCCGACATAGATTTCGATAGTGTTGTCGAACTCGGCAGCGGAACCGGAAAGAATACAGCGTGGCTTGCGTCATGTGCAAAGAGTGTAATATCGGTCGACCTTTCCGTGGAGATGCAGGCGGTCGCGAGACAAAAAGTTACCGCTGCTAATGTGAAATTTCGGCAAAGTGATATAAGACAGGTTTGGGATTTTGTTGACACGAAAGTCGATCTCATTACTTGCAGCCTAATCCTCGAACATATCGAAGATCTAGACTTTGTATTTCAGCAAGCTAGCTTTGCCATCAATAAAGGCGGGCATTTTTACCTCTGCGAGCTGCATCCATTCAAGCAATACGCAGGTAGCAAAGCCCGGTTTGACATGGACGGCGGAGAGCAGATACTGGACTGTTTCCAGCATCATGTAACCGATTATACATCGGCGGCAATGCAAAATGGTTTTGCTGTGCGGAAGATCGATGAGTGGTTTGATGATGACGACAGACACAAAATGCCTCGTTTGATCTCGTTTTTATTCAGTAAATAATTGTGGGTATTCTTGACGACAAAGTTTACCGCGAGCATGTTTATGCGATCGTTCGACACATACCGGCAGGTCGGGTTATGACCTACGGACAGCTCGCCGGACTGCTCGGCGAGGGTTACACGGCCCGGACCATCGGCTACGTAATGCACGGGGCCGACGACGATGTGCCGTGGCAGCGGGTTATTAATTCGCAAGGAAAATGCTCGACCGGACGGCTGACGATACCGATAAATCTCCAACAAGAACTACTCGAAGCCGAAGGCGTTATCTTTAACGCCGCCGGAAAATGCGATATGAGCAAATTCCAGTGGTTTCCAGAGGGATTTGAATCAGACGATGACCAGATCAGTTTATTTGAGAAAAATTAACCGTATAGACGCCGTGACGCAGAGGTTTTTCAAACAGGATGAGAAGGATATTCAGGATGACTGGATCAAGCTACTCAACAATCGGCAAAAATATACTGTCTATCCTGTTGATTTTCCAACTCCGCGTCTCTGCGGTTAAAAACTACCGTCCCCACTTCAATTTATCCCGCAGGACATCAAAATAGTTTCGATTTGCAGGTTGGACGAGGTTAAATGACGTTTCGCTCTTGCGGATGAAGACGCGGTCATTGGCTTTCATACGATGGCCGGTCTGGCCGTCGAATGTGAGTATCACACCTTCATTTTCGTCTTTTAGCTTGAGTTCGATCTCAGCGTCTCCGGGGATTACGATCGGGCGGTTGGTCAGTGTAAACGGGCATATCGGCGTCATTACAACACCGTTTATCGACGGATATATGATCGGCCCGCCCGCCGAGAGGTTATAGGCGGTCGAGCCGGTCGGCGTCGAGACGATCAATCCGTCGGCACGAAATGAATTTACAAATTGGCCATTTAGTTGAACGTCGATCTCGATTATCCGTGCTAGAGCGGCTTTGTTAATGACAACATCATTCAGTACGCGGCCTGACGCTACTCTCTCGCCCTCGCGTATCAATTCAGCCTCGAGCATCTCTCGCCGGTCGATCTCATATTGTCCGGCGATGATCGATTCGAGAGCGGGAAACATTTCCTCGAAACGAAAATCCGTCAGATAGCCGAGACTGCCGTAATTGATGCCTAGCACTAAAACTTCGCTGCCGCTGATAAATCTCGCGGTCGAGATCATCGTCCCGTCACCGCCGAGCACGACTATCAGATCAGCACTCAACTCAGATCCATTTTTATCAGCAGGCAGAGGTTCACCGATCTGCTCGATGCCCTTTGTTTTCAGCCATGCGGAAAGCTCCCCCGCCGTGGCGAGAGCCTCAGCGTGGTTTGGTTTTACGACTATGCCGACGGTTTTTATCTGTTTGGCTGTCATCTAGCGTTTCGTTAACGAAGTTAATCATCGATGAATTGTAACGAAACTGCAAGCCTTTTAATTGCGCGCATAGCTTGTAAAATTGGATTTGGCGTGCTTTTTTGCTAGAATCAAGGTTTGTCTCTAGTGACAAATATATTTGAATCTTTAGTTTTACAGGTATCAATCGATGTTAAAGTTTTTCACCCGTCTCGAAAAAACACGTAATTTCGTGCTTTTTCTTTTTGCCATTCTGATGGTCGGCAGTCTCGTATTTTTCTATACTCCGGCCCGCAACGGATATACGGTCAACCCTTCGCAGAGCGATGAAACAGTCGCGAGCGTTTCGGGCAACAAGGTTACCGTTGGTGAGCTTATCCGGCAAAAAGAGAACTACAGCCGTTTTAGCCGCGGACAGAGTTTTCCGGCAAAAATGATGCTTGAAGGACTGATCGGCAGCCGCATCTCGCGTGTCGAAGCTGAACGTCTCGGCCTGACCGCAAGTGATGCTGAGGTTGCTGCGCAGATCCGCGAACAGTTTAAGAGCGAAGACGGTAAGCCGTTTGACCAGACGAAATACGAGCAGAATGTCGCCGAGCAGTACGGTAACATCAAAGACTACGAGCAGAGCGTTCGGGATGACATCAGCTACAAAAAACTTGACGCTTTTATAACATCGGGTGTGACGGTTTCTGAAGAGGAAGTTTTAACTGATTTCCAGCGAAAAAACACAAAATTTGATCTTTCATACGTAGCGGTCAGCAGCACCGATCTTGCCAAGACGATAGTGCCGACAGATGCCGAACTGAAAGATTATTTCAATAAAAACAAGGCAAGCTATTATATCGGCGTCCCGCAGAAAAAAATCAAATATATTTTTGTAAACACCGCCAAGATCGGTGAAAAACTCCAGATCAACGATACCGATCTGCGTGCCGAATACGACAAACTCGGACCCGATAAAAAGATCGCGGGTGTGCTGGGACAAGAGATCGTGCTTCGCGTGGCTAAGCCGGAATTTGACACGCAGGTTCAGGCAAAGGCGGCTGAACTAGTTCAGCAACTGAAAAAAGACGGCGGTGTCGTTACTGAGGCAGCTTTTGGTGATCTCGCTAAAGGACGCTCTGAGAATCCAGCGTCGGCTCCAAAAGGCGGCAAACTAAGTGGCCCGGTGCGTGAAAATCCGAACAAAACTGACGACCCTTATCAACGGCTTTTGAAAATGAAGCCCGGCGAGATCTCGGAACCTATCAGCTATCAGAGCCGCTATTTCATCCTCCGACGCGGCGAGGACGTGCCGAAATCGTATGAAGAGGCTAAAAAAGAGATCGAGGTCAGTCTCCGCAACCGTCGCGCTTATAGCATTGCGGCTGAGCTCGCGCAAAAGATCGCTGGTGCCTTAAAGCAAAGCAAAGATATTCAGGCTGTCGCAAAACAGTTTGCCGGCGAAGCAAACATTAGCGCCGCCGATATGATCAAGGAAACGGCTTACGTGAAGCCGGGTGACGATGTGCCGAGTATCGGCGTGTCGCCGCAATTTGAAGAAGGCATCGCTCCACTCGAAGCTGCCAATGACGTTGGTGAAAAGACACCGATCCAAAACGGATTTGCAATACCAATGCTTTCCGATAGAAAAGAGCCGCGTGACGCTGAGTTTGACGAGGTCAAGGCTCAGGTCGTCGAAGTCGTAAAACTTGAAAAAGCACGTGCTCAGGTCGAGGAGATCGCCAAGGCAATAGCCTCCGGTGCAGCAAACGCAGGTGCATTGGCGGCTGCCGCGACGGTAAAAGGTATGACGGCGAAAGATCAAAAGAGCTTTATCCTCGGCTCACCGCTGGGCGAAGGCCCGACGGCCGGAACCAGTGAAGAGCTCGAAAATGCTGTTTACGCTCTCAAGGCTGGCGAAGTTACCAAAACGCCACTCAAGGTGGGCGATAACTGGTACATCGTCGGAGCCACGACCCGGACAGACGCAAACATGGGTGATTTTGCCAAACAGCGAAGCGGCCTGATCGAACAGATGTTGTCCAAAAAGCGTGCAGATGTATTCTCGGATTATCTCGCTGCAACCAAGCAGAAAATGGAAGCCGCCGGGTCGATCAAGGTCTATAAAGACGTTCTCGATAAGATAGATGAGCCTTTGCCAGGGGCACCGACAGGCGACAACCAGTAGAAAGTTAAAAGGTAAAAGTAAAAAGGCAAAAACGAAGATCTTTCTTCATTTTTGCCTTTTTACTTTTACCTTTTGCCTTAAGATCACCACCATCCCAGCATTTTCCACCAACCTAGTCCGACCGTTCCCCAGACGGCGATATTTATTATCGAAGTAATGAGCCCTATCTTCCACCAAGTCGCCTGCTTGGCGTATCCCGTACCGAAATAGATAGGTCCGGGCGTTGTTCCAAAATGGGTCAGACTGGCACTCAGGGTAGCGAAAAAGCTTAGAAATAATACGGTGAGCCCCGCCGGAGCTCCGGCCGCGAGTGTAACCGCTAGAAACGGGACATACATCGCCAAGGCGTGAGCCGTGACTGAGGCAAAGAGATAATGTGCATAGAAAAAGATGAGGAGCAAAACTGCAAGAGCGGCCATCCACGACATTCCGCCCATTTGGCTGCCGATCATGGTTGCAAATAGCTTGGTCAAACCGGTATCACCCAGAGCCGTAGCCATATTGACGAGTCCGCCGTACCAGATAAAGGTTGACCAAGCATTTCGCTCGCCCATCAGCTCATTCCAAGAAAGAACCTTGGTCACGAGCAGAAATCCAATACCACACAAGGCTACGATCGACGGATCGATCGAATGAAGCCGCCCCTGCATAACCCACAGAGCAATAACGCCAATGAGAGTTCCTACAACGATCCATTCGTCACGAGTAAATTTCCCGAGCTTTTTTAACTCCTCAGCTGCATACGCAGGGGCTCCGGGCGTCGCCTTTATCTCAGGCGGAAAGAAACGATAGATAACCGCCGGGATGATCGCAAGCGAAAACAACGCCGGCACGATGGCCGCTCCTAACCAGCCAAAATATGTTAACTCGATACCGCCGTTTTCACGGGCGAGCTTTTGCATAACGAAATTGCCGGCATGACCTGTAAGAAACGTCGCGCCGATAACTACCTCGCATTGATAGAGGAGATAGACGAGGTATTCGCCCAGACGGCTCGCAGTGCCGTCCTCAGGGCGCGAATCATAGCTCTCGGCGACCGCGACCGTTATCGGAATAACGATGCCGCCGTTGCGGGCTCCATTGGATGGGACGACGGACGCAAGAACAAAATCGGTCCCTATCAAGGCATAGCTCAGGCCGTATGTGCTGCCGCCTATGAGGCGGATAAACAGCAATGCGATCCGGCGGCCGAGCCCTGTCTTGATAACGGCGATCGAAAGAAAAAACGCGGACAGCACTATCCATACGACCGGATCTGCATAACCCTTAAGAGCGTCAAAAGGTTTCAAAACACCGAGAGCCGCAGTCGCAACCACTCCGAGCAATACCATCGCGCTGCCCGTGAGCGGCTGTACTATCGAGCCGACGATCGTCGCTATGAAGATAGCTAGCAGCATCCACGACTCGCGCGTGACACCATCAGGACGAGGAATTTGAGTGATCAAAACTCCGCAGCCAATAACGATCAGCCATTTGATCCACTTATTTTGCATATGAAAAATGCCGCAAGCGTCACTGAGAAGCGACACTTGCGGCAAGCTGTTTTAGTCTATTCCACCCTACTTGCCGTGGATCGACATAAAGTACCAGGCTGTAATACCAGCCCAGAGCACAAAATTGACAGCCGACAGACCGAGTCCGATGTTCCGGGTCGATGCCTTACGCTCGGTCGAACCTCTGCCGTAGAGCAGCATATACACGAGAGCACCCGTTAACGCCCAAGCAAAGAGCCGGATCGCGAGATTAATGGCCACATTGTCAGCAAGTTTTTTAGGATCGAGACCCAAGCCCAGCATCGAGGACGGCGACATTACTTGATAAATGGTCAACGCAAGTATCAAAACGATACCGACCATGGCCGCGATGGGCGGCTTGTAGTCGGCTGTTATATTGTCGACCGCAACGCTCTCGGTGGCGAGATTACTATGTGTGTAGCTATATCCAAAATAGATCACGAGCCCAATAGCCATCCAGTCGATGAGCCGGATCCACGTATCGAGCGGTAGGCTGTTCATCAAGAA
>JAYVOS010000167.1:0-7349 GCA_043757775.1 Chloracidobacterium sp.
GTCGAGTTCGTTGATCCATTTTAGGAGAGAATCTTCGTAAACCAGCCAGATGCTGTTTTTTCCTTCTTTCTTGATTGCCTCAAATGTTCCGTCGTCGCAGAGGGCTATGAGCGCTCGGCGTGAAGGCGGCGGGGTGATGATGCGATGGACGCGGATGAGGCGTTCGATCTCAGACAGGCGCAATTTGGGACGAGGCGACAAATCCAATAATTGTTGTGTGATAGTCATAATTGCTGTGTGTTATTTTGGTTGAATTCACAGCCGCGTATAGCGGTTGAGCAGTAAAAATGGACGCTTTACAAATTTCCTCACAGAAAACTACGCAAAGTACGTCAAAGTAAGAAAGATACGTCAAAGTGTGCATAATAGAACAAACCGCGAAAAGTAGCATTTCATTTTCTGAAAAGTTCGGCTAGTCTCGAAATATGGCCGGACGATATGTAAGCGGCGAAATAAATCTCATTAACAGGCTTCGCCCAATATCGTTCGTCCATTGCAATATATCAAACGAATGCATTATTCGCAAGCGAATAATTCAGTAGTCAGTAGACGGTAGTCAGTAGGCAGAAAAGAAAGCAGCAGGAGACGGATCGGAATGAGTTTTTCAGAACAGGACAAATTAAGAGCTTTGGCGATAGTGAATATTTTTGAGACATCGAAAGCGTTTGGCGACTATGCGGCGTGTGTCGTGCTTGATGACGGTGCGGGGGTGTCGTATGGCATTAACCAGTTTACGCATCGTTCGGGGTCGCTCGAGGCTGTGGTCGCAGAGTATCTGAATGCAGGCGGCGTAGTTGGGCGCGAAATTCTTTCAAGTAGGCTCGCGGATCTGCGTCGGCGGACGACAGTGTCGATCAACAAGCTGTCGAGCGACGAGGGATTCAAAAAGGCTCTGCGTGCTGCGGCAGTTACACGCGAGATGAAAGAGTCTCAGGCTGAAGTCGCGTTTGAGCGATATCTGCGTCCGGCTATCGACATCTGTGTGAGCCTCGGGTTTGTGCTGCCGCTGTCGTTGGCGGTCGTATATGACTCGGTGACGCACGGGAGCTGGGAGCGGATCGCGGCCAAGGTTTCACGTGACCTGGACGAGAAAGATTGGATCTCCGAATACATTCGAAAACGCCATTTCTGGCTCAGTCACATCACGCGGCTCAAGGCGACGAGCTATCGCACTAAGTTTTTTCTGGATCAGATCGCCACGGCTAACTGGCAACTTGATCGACCGATGAACGTCCACGGCGTGAGACTGCTGCCCGCGATGTTTGCCGGGGCCGACGGTTTGGCGGCTGCAACCGCTACTCAAACTTCAGACTCTTCGAATACTCCGCATTCATCTGCTGATAACGACCCGCCTGAGACACATTTGCAGCCGCCAATTCTCACAACCGCCGAGGATGCGTTTGACCGGGTTGACGAGATCGTCGCAGGCGTTGCGACCAGAACCGACCGTGCGAAATCGCTCTGGACGACCGTTATCGGCACACTCTGGCAGACGGCGTGGGCGGTGCGGATTCGTCGTCGGTTTGCCGCGAGAGGTCTGGATAGTCGTCGCGGTGATCGCGGCCCTGCTGATGCTCGCGTATCTGTATCGGCAGATCGTGATGGGGAAAATAAGAGAAGTGAAAAGTGAAAAGTAAAAAGTGGGAAAGAGACGAAATACACAGATTCTGACTTCTGACCTCTGACCTCTGACTACCGACTACTGGCTACTGACTACTGAATTATGAACGACACAAAAAATATTTTATTGGCTTGGATCAGCTCGGTGACGTCGGTTTTTGCGGCGATCGAGGCTAGGACTTGGATCACCATAATCTCAGCGATAGTGCTGCCGATCGTATTTTTTGCAGTAGGGAAAACAATAGATGTTTATCTGCAAATTTACTTTCGCCGACGGGATAAAGACAGAAAACTGAACACGCATTCTAAGGAAAGAATGGTCGCAACTGAGTCTGCGGAGCAGACGGCAATAACTTTAGCTACAGGTGAAGCCAAGCGAAACCTGTAGATAGAAACAGGCGAAACGTTATCGGCGTGTGGTGCAGCGTGTTTCACACGCTCAGTCAATTTTTTGGCGCTTTCTACACATTCCGCCTCCGGCTCCATGTGTAGCTAAAGTTATTGACGCCTGTTACACAGGCTACGGAATTCCATTTATGACACTTAAATACAAAATTTACATCGCCGCTGTGGGAGGCATTTTAATATTACTTGCCGCATATTCGACGGCCTCGCATTTTCAGATCAAGCGTCAGGAAGCTGAGACCGAAGCCGCGAAGAAGAAGGCAGACAGCTTTCAGCAAACAGCTGTCAGCAAAGAAATGGATGCCGCCGAATACACGGCGAAGATCGCGTATCTCGAACGGCAATTGGCGGAAATTCAAATAGTAAAAAGGAGACAAGATGAAGAATTGGAAAAGACATACGTTAATACACGTCGGGCTCGTGCTGATGTTAAACGCACTCGCGGCGTTCGCACAAACGACGCTACCGCAGACGAACTCTGCGCCAAGCTCGCCGAGGTCGGACACGGGTGTGAGCAGTAAGCAGTCAGCGGTAAGCGGTAAGCAGGAAAAAGCTGCTCAAATCGTAACGGCTTGCTCGGCGGCGGTTGACGAACTGAAAACGAGCCGTGTGCTGATCGACTCGCTCGAAACTGAAAATGCGGCATTAATCGAGAGGCTCGACACGGAGAAAAAAACAACCACGATCTTGATCGACCTGAATGAAACGCGAAAAAGCGAATCGGAAGCTTTGCGGTCATCTGTCTTGGCGAAAAACGAAACCATCGCGGCAAAAGACGCGGTCATCGCGTCGCAGGATAAATTGATAGCGACTTTGAAAGCGAAGAAAAGCTCCCCGTAGCGACGTTTGGGTGATGTGCTGCTGGGTGCGGCGATCTTCTCCGTATTGAAATAAAAATGACCACGGAGAAAACCAATACAGTGAAAGAAATCAGGAAGCCGAAGCCGTGGCGCACGATCGAGCAGGACGAGATCGAGGCCGCCCATGCGCTTTACAAAAAACATGGGCCGTCAAACCTTGGTCTGATCGTGCGCGGGATGCGCGGGGCCGGGTGGCGACAATTTGTAATGTCCGACCTCACAGGGCGGCCAGGGCGAGGCCTTGCAGGGCTTGAGGAAATGTATGGGTGGTTTGACGAGTGGCGGCAGACGAAAGCAGCCGAAGCAGCAGCAGCAGAAGCAGCAAGAGCCGAGACCGAGCAGACACGAGCAGTGGCAGAGGTTGTGGCGATCGAGACAAAACCGGCCAAAGCCGCCGGGTTCCCATTGTGGCTTCAAGCAACGCGGCCCGATTGGAAATGGCGTGGGAAATTTCAGACTTATATTTACCGGGAGATCGAAAAGATCACCATTGGACGCGTCCTGCGTTTAATGATATTTATGCCGCCCCGGCACGGTAAATCGGAGCTGGTTACTGTCCTGTATGCGGCCTGGCGATTGTTGCTTGATCCGGGGCTTCGCATAGTGATCAGCAGCTACAACCAGCGGCTTGCGAACCGGTTTTCGCGGCGGATAAAAGCCGTATATCAGGGCTCTCCAATAATGGACAGGGCGGAATACGCCGACGAACGCGATCTTGTGCTAAATGCAATGGACGAATGGGAAACCGCCGCAGGCGGTGGGGTCAAAGCAGTCGGGGCGGGAGCTGGTATCACCGGTTTTGGAGCGAACCTCATCATTATTGACGACCCGATAAAGAGCCGTGCCGAGGCTGAAAGCACAACGTATCGTGACCGCGTCTGGGAATGGTATATCGACGATCTCACGACGCGGCTCGAGCCAAAAGGAGCGGTAATTTTGATCCAAACGCGGTGGCACGAAGATGATCTGGCCGGACGCCTGCTGAATCGCGCGGACGCGGTCGGCTCTAAATGGGGCGTAGTGAAATTGCCCGAGCTTGCCGAGGAAAAAGACCCGATCGGACGAAACCCCGGACAGGCACTGTGTCATGCACGGTTTAGCCGTAAGGCACTGTTAAAGAAAAAAAATGAGATGGGTTCGTATTCGTTTTCAGCCCTATATCAGCAGCATCCGGTTCCGGCTGAGGGTAATACATTTAAGCGGGCCTGGTTTGAAGGCAAAGTGGTCGAACACACACCGCCAGGCTTGCGCTGGTGCCGCGGCTACGATCTGGCCGTTTCAACTAAAACCTCGGCGGACTACACTGCCAGTTTTCGTTGTGCGCTCGACAAGCGGGGCAATATCTATATCGCCGACGGTTTTCGGAAACGGATCGAGTTTCCGGACCAGAGGCGATATATCGTCGAGCGGATAGCCGAAGAAAAGGATACGGAACATGGGATCGAGTCGGCGCTGCACGGAGTGGCGTTTGTGCAGGAGCTGCGTCGTGAGACACGGGTTGCGGGACGTGCGTTTCGCAGCGTGCGTGTGGATGCAGACAAACTTACTCGTGCCCTGGCGTGGGCAAACCGTGCGGAGGAGGGCAAGGTGTATCTCATCCGCGGCCCCTGGATAGATGAGTTTTTAGACGAACTGTGTGCGTTTCCAAAAGGCAAGCACGACGATCAGGTCGATGCAGTAAGTCTGGCAGTTGGCATGATCGAAACACGCGGAGGCGGGTTTCATACATTTGAATAAACAAATACGGGTAAACATATATGAATAAGGATATAGAAAAAGCATTGGCGAATTTCCGGCTGCAGGCGGGGCGTTATACCAAGACCGAGCATTATTACGACGGCAAGCAGGATCTGGCATTTGCCACAGAAAAGTTTCAAAACACGTTCGGGACGCTGTTTCGCGAGTTTGCGTTGAACCTGTGTCCGGTGATTTGTGATGCGGTGCGCGACAAGTTGCGGGTGACACAGTTTTCGATAGACGACGCGGGGATAGCGAGACGCAGTGACACTGCGAAAAGAGAAGACACGCAGGCTGGCAGCCTGCGTTCCGACGCCGTACGCATTTGGCAGCAAAACCGGATGGGGACGCGGGCCGGTGAGATACATAAAGAAGCGCTCAAAAACGGCGATGCGTATGCCATCGTCTGGCCGGACGCTCGAGGGCTTGCGGTCATCCATCCTAACAAAGCCGCGAACATTACCGTCGCGTACGACGAAGATCTGCCCGGACAAATATCTTGGGCCGCAAAGCATTGGCGCACCGCGGACAAACACATCAGGCTCAATCTCTTTTACCCCGACCGGATCGAGAAATATATTTCGAAGAACGAGAGCGAGGGTTCGCTGCCGGACGCGGCGGACTTCACTACGCTCGGTTCAAAGTTCAAGGTTCAAAGTTCAAAAGTTAGCTCGGAATTCTTCGACTTTGAACTTTGAACCTGAAACTTTGAACTCGGAATCGGTGGTTCCGAATCCGTTTGGCGTCGTCCCGGTGTTTCATTTTGCAAATAATTCGGACATTGGACGGCCTGGGCGTTCGGAGCTGGATGCGGCGATACCGGTTCAGGACGGGCTTAACAAATCGGTGCTCGATATGCTCGTCGCGATGGAATTTTCGGCGTATCGCCAACGCTGGGCGGCCGGCATAGAGATCAAATACGACGCTGACGGCAAGCCGGTCGCTCCGTTTACGGCCGGCGTCGATCATCTGTGGATCGCCGATAATCCTAACGCAAGATTTGGTGATTTTGAGGCCGCACAGCTCGATCAATTCTTAAAGGTCAAGGACTCATTTCGCGTTGACATCGCGTCGGTGACGGGCACGCCGCTGCATTATCTGCTGCAAAATTCGGGCGGTTTCCCAAGCGGCGAATCGCTGAGAAAAAGCGAGACGCGCTTTCTCGCAAAGGTCCGCGACAGGCAAGCGTCTTTTGGGCAAGTGTGGGCGGATGTGATGGCGTTTGCCCTACAGATCGAGGGACGCGGGCCGGACATTAGGCTCATCACCGAATGGGAAGATCCCGCTCCGATGTCCGACAGAGAGTTTTCAGAAAACATCCTGCTCAAAAAACAGATCGGTCTGCCCGTCGAACAAGCCCTGCTCGAAGCAGGCTACGGAGAGGAGGATGTGAAAGGAATGATCAAAATGTCAGGCGTCGAATGACGGCGGCGGAGGTGGAGAATCGATCGAACTCCTATTGTCCTAAGAGAGAAACTCAGTTACACGTTTGGCGAAGGCGAGCCGAAAAATGAGGAATAGAAACAGTCCGCCCATGAATACTTGTGCGGTAATCGCTCCAAAAAGCTCCGCCGCATTCCTGTATTCGTAATATTGCAGAGGCCCTTTTGGCCGCACGATCTGGATGACCGCAATGATAAGGAAGATCAATGATAACAACCCAACACCGAGCCATCGTGCATATTTTTGTTTGCGAACCAATCCGAAGAAAGCTGCAAAACAAAATGCCGCAAGGCCTAAATAGATACCAATGCCGACAAGGGCGGCAAACACTGACCCGGTACTCGGCGGCGCTCCGGCAACTATTAGGATGTAAAGAAAGATAAAAGGCGGAAAGAGAAAAAACAAGCCGAAGATCAAAAGAATAATCTGGGCGATCCAAACCGAGAGAGGGCGTTTGATCTTATTTTCCATTGGAATATATTACGCAATTTATAACACGGAGGACTATGAAAACAAAAACAGATGAACAAGAAGAAACGACCCCGCCTGAGGACGCAGCTATGACGCGGCTTCGGGTGGAGAATGAACAGCTCAAGACAACGATTCGGCTCAATGCGGCTCACCGGCAGATAACGGGCGAGCTACAGAAGGCCGGGGCGAGGTCGCCGGGGCTGCTGTTTGATGCGGTCAAGGGCGAGCTGAAGTTTGACGGGGACGGAAAGCTTGAAAATGCCGCAGGGTTGATCGAACGACTCGCGGCGCGATTCCCGGAGCAATTCGGCACGGAAACTCCGGCTTCTATAGATGGCGGTGCGGGTAGTGGCGGCGGTATTACGCTGACCAAAGAAGCACTCGCCAAGATGAAACCGGCGGAGATCGCGTCGCTTGACTGGGCAGACGTGAGGCGGGTCTTAGCAGGCGGCTAGTTTAATTGCCTAGCTTTAGCTAGTGGAAAGCAGAAAAGAACTACCGGGCTTTAGCCCAAATAGAAAGTTTGGCTAAAGCCAGGCCCCATTTAAAACTATCCACTAGCTAAAGCTAGTGGCAATTCAAAAGAAGGAGAAAAAATGTCATTAGAATTTATACCAACAGTTTGGGCGGCGAGGTTACTTACCGCTCTTGAAAAAGCTCTCATATACGGGCAGACGAATGTGTGTAATCGCGATTACGAAGGTGAGATCCGAGAAGCCGGCAATACGGTCAAGATCGGATCTATCGGCGACGTTTCGATTGGCGATTATGAAAAAGATACGGACATCGCCGACCCTGAGGTGCTGACGGATG
>JAYVOS010000168.1:0-7341 GCA_043757775.1 Chloracidobacterium sp.
CGTGTTGCACAGCAGTATTAGCCTGAGGCTTTACTGTTTGTGCTAACGATGGGAATCGCGGAACGACAATAAATGCCAAAGAGACAAGCGTAAAAAAGACAATGACCGATAGTGCCAAAAGTCTTTTGGCGCTGAAACGGTTTGCTCGCAGATATTGGTCAGGCACGTTAGACACCTCCGGGTTTAAGTCGTTAACACATATATAATGTAGATAAAGGCTTTATGGCGACTTAAGATTCGGTAATGTCAATGCTTGAACTAGATTTTGATAGTTGAACTGCAAAATTGATGTCAAAGTCTAACGTGTTTGAAACTGTACACCAGACGGCAATTTAAATCAACCTTGTAAATGACAGTTAAGAAAGGCTATGGTTTATGCGTAAGCAATAAATAGATGAGTGAGAGCGGAGAGGGCAAACGGCGGCGGGTTTCCTTTTGGGAGGCTTTTAGATACTGGGTCAAGCTTGGCTGCATCTCATTTGGCGGGCCGGCAGGGCAGATCGCTTTGATGCATAAAGAACTAGTCGAGCGTCGGCGTTGGCTGAGCGAAGAGCGGTTTCTGCACGCCCTGAACTATTGCATGCTCTTGCCGGGGCCGGAGGCACAGCAGCTGGCGGTTTACATCGGCTGGTTGATGCACCGCACGCTCGGCGGCATCGTTGCCGGAGCGTTTTTTGTTATTCCGTCGATCTTTGTACTGCTCGTGCTTTCGTACATTTACGCGGCGTATGGCAATGTCACTTCGGTTGCGGGAGTTTTGAGCGGTTTCAAACCCGTAGTCGTGGCAATCGTCGTCGAGGCACTGCTAAAAATAGGCGGACGAGCTTTGACAGGTAGCGCTCACCTCTTGATCGCAGCCGCTTCTTTCGTAGCTATCTATTTTTTGCATGTTCCGTTTCCAATTATTGTACTGATCGCGGCAATTGTCGGACTCGTAGGTGCAAAGTTGCTGCCTGATTCATTCAAAGCCTCCGCCGCAAAGGCAAAAGCTGTCGAAAAAGAGTCTGCGACGGGCGACGCTGACCTGTCGCCGACCGTCATCGACGATAATGCTGCTCCGCCACCACACACACAACCATCGATGGTTCGCGTGTTCAAGGTTCTCGCGGTCGGTGTCGTGCTTTGGCTGCTGCCTTTCTTCGGGCTTGTCGTTTGGCGAGGTTTCGACAGTCTGCACGTCAGAGAATACACATTCTTTTCGCAAGCGGCGTTCGTCACATTTGGCGGTGCGTATGCAGTTCTCGCTTATGTTTCGCAAGCCGCACCACAGTTCGGTTGGATAACGCAGGTTCAAGCCGTCGATGGACTCGCTCTCGCCGAGACAACTCCGGGGCCGCTCATCATGGTTCTGCAATTCGTCGGCTTTATGGCCGCATGGAACAACACCGAGGGTATGAATCAAACCGCAAGCGGAGTCATAGGTGCTTTGGTGACGACTTGGACGACGTTTCTGCCGAGCTTTATCTTCATCTTCCTCGGCGCTCCGTATATCGAGGCTCTGCGCGGAAATAAAAACCTCGCCGGTGCACTTTCAGGCATTACGGCGGCGATAGTTGGTGTTATTCTGAATCTTGCACTAGTATTCGGGGCGGCTGTCGTTATGCCGAACGGAATTGGCGGCGGTATTAATTGGTTCGCTCTAGTGTTGAGCGCGGCAGCATTTATTGCACTCTTCCGCCTGAAGATAGATGTGCTGTGGGTCGTACTGGCGGGCGGAACACTGGGATTGGTAAAGGCATTTTTGATCGGCTAATTTAAGGAGTCATTATGAATAAGATCACGCGGAGAGAGGCATTGACAGGGATTTTGGTGGGAGGAGCGGCGGCGCTTGTGACGGGTAATGTGATTGCACAAGGGGCGGCTGCGCAGGAGACACTGGCACCGGCATTTGCCGGCAAACACGCGCCAAAGGCGCTGCCCTTTGACCCGACAAAACTCACGGGTATTTCGGAAAAGCTGATCGTCTCGCATCACGATAATAACTACGTCGGTGCGGTTAAGGCTCTGAACGTCGTCGAGGCAAAGCTCGCCGCGTTGATGAAAGACAAAGATCTGCCTGTTTATATGTATGGCGATCTAAAGCGGCAGGAGCTGATCCGCACAGGGTCGATAGTGCTGCACGAAAAATATTTTGCCAATTTAGGCGGAAACGGCAAGGCAGACGGCAACGCGTTAAAGACGATCACGACGAACTGGGGTAGTTATGATGCTTGGGAAGCGGAGTTTAAACGAGTCGGCAATGCTCTCAGCGGAGGTTCCGGCTGGACGGTCTTTGCATACAACTGCCACACCAAAGAGTTTCACAATTATTGGTCGTCAGATCATACAAATAGCGTTCCATTTACAGTTCCGCTGCTCGTGCTCGATATGTACGAACACGCCTATCAGATGGACTACGGTGCCGCCGCGGCAAAATATGTAGATGCGTTTATGACCAACGTCAATTGGGAAGAGGTCAACAAACGCGTCGAGATGTGCTCGAAGATGTAGTCGCGGTATATGAAAACACTTTTTATAATGCGGCATGCAAAATCGAGCTGGGATGATGCGTCTCTATCGGATTTTGATCGTCCCTTGAATGAACGAGGCAAGAAAGCCGCGATGTTCATGGGCGAGCTGATGCGGAAAAATGCCTTTCGGCCGGCGATCATTATGTCGTCCCCGGCGGTGCGGGCAAAAGAGACTGCGGAGCTTATAAAAGAATCAAGCGGCTTGGCTGTGGGTATCAAATTTGAACGGCACATTTACGAAGCAAGCCCACAAGCATTGCGTCAGGCCGTTTCAGATCTAGATGATGCTTTTACGTCGGCGATGCTCGTCGGGCATAATCCAGGTATCGAGGGATTTATTCGCTTTCTCACCGGACAAATTGAGCCGATGCCGACCGCTGCTCTCGCGATCATTGAGCTTGATGTCGAAAGGTGGAACAGTATCGATCACGGCTGCGGTGAGTTGAAAAGCGTCTTTCGTCCTAGGGACGAAATGAAATGATGTCAGCGTTTGTCTTTAACGTAGTTTTTCGTTTTCGGTTTCCATTATCTCGTATAAGCGGCTAGCCAAATCATACACAATGCCCCAACACGCGCACATCCACAATAATTAGCCGGGGCCGTTGCTCTTGTATTCGAGCTTACCCGTCACGGCGAGATAACGCATGTCCGGGCCCTCAAACCCCTGGCTGAACGTATTGATGAGAACGACGACGCGATCTTTGAGAAAATAGACCTGCTCGATGTGATAGCCAAACGGACAATTCCGCTCTTTTGCCATTATTGCTCGGTCTTTTTGAAGCGTCTGTATTGGCAAGTCGCGAGCGTGCGTGTGATCGCTGAGCGTCAACTCAAATTTATAAGCGTCTGTGCATTGCTCGCTTTTGTACGGCTGAGGTGTCAGTGTCAGCTCGAAGAAATTCCAAGTGTTTTGCGTGTATGCCCAAATGTCGGGGTTGAAGATGACTTTTTCGGCCTCATTCTCATCGCGGCGGATCATACCGCCCTGATAATCGGGGACTGATTTATCTTTTTGGTTTCCGTCAGCGTCAAAGAACGGATGCTCTTCCATCACAGGTTTGACAAACGTCCAGTCATTCAAAAAATGGGCAATGACTTGATGCCCGGTATTGCCGCAAATGATGTGGAGTTTGGCTAATTTAACGGCGACATTTGAAGTGTAAAGCTTTCGCGTGTGAAAACCACGGTCCGGCGGACCAGGTTCGTCCGATCTCTCAAACAAGGTAGGCGGCAATGCATATTTATTACTATCGACATCGATAAAGTATGTGTAAGCATACTCGCCTCCGGAGCCGTCCCAATTGCCTGATTGCTCAAAAGCCATATATTTAGCATCGGCCGAAAATCCGATAAATTTGACATCGGCATAGTCGCCCGCCAAAGCGATGGACGCAGACGCAATAAATATCAACCACAACAAAAGGATCGTTTTTTTCATATTTTTATTACTCTTAATTAATATTCATATCTTTGGTAATGTAGCTTTCCGGCTCGATAGGCCTTGAGCCAGTTTCGTTTCAAGTTACGTCCGCTATAGAATCGCTGCTCGACACAATCGTCCTCGGGCACGCGGTTTTCGTTGTGGAAGCATTTCATATCGACCACTGGAGCCTCGTTTCGAATTATTGTCGTCAATATGTCAACGGCACCATCGGAAGCGGTTACCGCGACAGGATTATTTGGATCGCCGTATTCCTTCATGTGCTTAAAGACGAGTTTGTCATCAAGGTGCCGTATCAGTAGCGGAATGGCCGCCTTGCCGAGATCAAGGATGCGCTTGAGGTCATCAGAAACGCCATTCATAAATAGCCCGTCATCACCGAAAGCACCCGGTATCTGGCTGGAATTTAAGAGAACGGTGATCATCTGGTCACCGGTGAGTTTTCGATGGTGTTTTTTCGACTGAGCGGCAGCGGCGGAAAATAGAAAAACTATTATCAGCGTCACGAGCGGTAGTTTTGTAAATATTTTCATTGTCGGTTTAAGAACGTAATTAGCCCTAAGGGGCGTCATGGAAAACGTCAAAGGTAAAGGTCAGATCCGATTCTGCGAATATCTTGCCCTTTATAAATTTGATCATGTGGCCCTTGAGGATGTGGTCGCCCTCGGCATCGCCGTACTCGCGAAGCCGTGTTTTTTCAAATTTGCCGTCAAATTTGAAGCTGATGCCTTTGACTGTGGACGTTGTGAAAGACCAGCGTTTTCCGTCGTAATAATTACGGATCGTCGTAAATCGACCCTCGTTAGCGTCTAGTCCGCCCTTTCTCCATACGTTCGGGACATGTCCGCGGCTGCTCCTGGTAGTATCGATCCACATTCCCAGAATTCCCTCGTATTGATTCAGATCGGAGATAAAGAACTCGCCGTTTCGTGGATCGACGAACACCAGTGATCGTCTTATCTTGGCGATACGCTTTGGTAATTCGGCCAGTAAACCCGGTTCGTCTCCATAGCGGGTGCCGGGAACGCCGATCGTTACCCGTTCGAGTTTCGCCACTGCGGGTTTACCGTTTACGAGTTTTGTGTATTCGACTGAGACGATGGCACACATTTGTTCGGCAATGACGCCTTCGGCGACGACGCACAGATGATGATCGTCGTCGATCTCCGCAAAACTTGGAGGGCTGCCCCCACAATCTTCGACGCTCCACGTAAGCTTAGGGTTTTTGCCCAGTGCTTTACGAAGCCAGTCATCCAGAGTGATCGCCGGCATACGTTTTTCAAGCGTCGACACCTTTAGGCCGCGTGTCTGACGGACCAGATCAGATGCAGCATAGCGATCTTGTGCTGCTGTGGACGCGACGAATGTTGTCACGGCAATAATGGTTAAAAAGAGGCAGTATGGTGTAAATTTTTTCATTTGGATGAAAATAGTTTTAGACGCCGAGCAATGGTTTAGATCAGTAGTCGTATTTTTCGTAGTGCACCTTTCCCGCCCGGTAAGCTTTCAGCCAGTTTCGTTTTCCGCGTTTTCCGGGGAGAAAATCATCATTCAAGCACGAATCTTCTCCTCGATGCTCGTTTTTCACACACGCCATATCAAAAACCGGTGAGCTCTCGCGGATGATGGATTCTAAAATATTGAGAACTCCTTCGCCGACCGTGATGCCTGTCTGATCGCCTTGGTCACGGCGAACCATATTTTTGAAAACACGGACGTCATCCAAATGTTTTATAAGCAACGGAATCGAGCGTTTGCCGAGAGCGAAGATGTGGATCAGTTCCGGCGAACCGCTAGATGCCCGAAAACCGTCATCGCCCCAGAGCGGCGGCAAGGTTTTAGAGTTTAATAGTGCCGTGATCAGTCGTTCGCCGCGGGACACGGTCGTGACCCTTTTTGACTGAGCAAAAGATGTGGTTGCAAAAATCAGGATCAAAGCGATGCAAAGTATTTTCATCTGTTTATTTAGGGGGAAGTTTTGCCGTCACGACCATGTAACGCATATCAGAGCCTTCGTAGCCCTTGCTAAAGACATTTATAAATACCGCCATCCTATCTTTGAACAGGTAAACCTGCTCGATCTTGTAGCCGAGTGCGCAGTTTCGATCCTCGGGCAAAATGTCACCGTCTTTTTGCAGGATCTGAAGCGGGGTCGGTTCACGTCTCGTATTGTCTTGGAGCGTTAACTCGAGTTTGTAGGCTTCGGTGCAGGAGTCAGACACTTTTGCGGAACTCGGGATCAATGTCAGCTCATAAAACTCATCGGTGTCCGGAGAATACGGATTTATAAAATCGTTAAAGATTACCTTTTCCGGCACGTCGGTGAGTCCTTTGAAAAAACCACCGGCGTAATTTGTCATCATTTTTTTGACCGCTGGCTTTTCATAGCCTTCTTCAAAAAAAAGGCCTTCACGTTCGCCGGGTTTTACAAAGCTCAGGTCATTTAGAAAATGTGCGAGTACGAGCTGGCCGGTGTTACCGGGTTTGATCCCAAATTTTCTAAGTTTTGCAGCAACGCTGCGTTTGTACACAACCTCGCCGTGCCGAAAATCTGGATGTCCGCTACGGCCTTCGACGCCATTTACGATGGTGTAAGGTGACGCCAAAGAGTTTTTTGCGGTGTCGATATAATAGGTGGTCACATCATGCATCAACAAGCTTTCGGTGCCGGTTTCTTCGTAAGCCAAATATCTGCCGTCGCTGGAAAAGCCGATAAATTTTAACTGTCCATAATTGCCCCCAAACGCAGCCGCTACGAACGCCAAGACCAGAATCGCCGAAGTAAATAATCTAAGTTTTTTCATATTAGCTTGGGTCCAATACGCCGGTGACAACCATATAATCCATGGCTGTCTCCTCAAACCCCTGGCCGAATACGTTGATAAAGACCGCGATCTTGTTCTTGTAAATATAGACCGTTTCGATCTTGTAGCCATAAGCAAATGAACGTTCCTTGGGCAATGCTGGACCGTCCTTTTGCAGGAATCGAAGAGCAGGGTAAGGGTGTTTGGTCTTATCCTGAAGGGTAAGTTCCATCCGGTAATTCGAACCCGGTTCTTCCTTTTGACCCTGGATAGGAGTCGCGGTCAGCGTTAATTCATAATACTCGTATGTATTTTGAAGATAAGAATCGTACTGCGTATTGAAAATGACCTTTTCGACAGAGCTGTGATCGCGGCTAACAAGGGCTCCCTCGTAATCGGGCACTGTAACCTCTTTTTCGACGCCGGCCTCGTAGAATGACCGCTTGGTGTCGATCGGCTTAACACTGCTCCAGTCCGTCAATAGATGTGCCGAGGCAAGCGTTCCGGTATTTCCGCGTATGATGCCGAATTTTCTAATGCCCGCTGCAAGTCTTTGATCATAGATGCGGCTCGCGGCCTTGTATTG
>JAYVOS010000169.1:0-2012 GCA_043757775.1 Chloracidobacterium sp.
CACAGTCGGTGCCGGTACCGTGTCGGAAATTGTTGAATAAGAATGTAGGACAGGCTTTCCAGCCTGCCCTATGAACAGACTGGAAAGTCTGTTCTACGAGGATTTATGGCTAGAGATAATATTATTTTGCAGTGCACAGAGTGCAAAGAGCGCAATTACGTAACGACGAAAAACAAAAAGAACACGCCTAACAGGCTTGAGCTCAAAAAGTTTTGCCGCCGTTGCCGCTGCCATCAGCTGCACAAAGAGAATAAATAGACTGGAGACAAAAGACAAGAGACGGGAGAGCGATTCATGTCTCCCGTCTCGCGTCTTCTTTACAGGGGTATGGTGTCAATGGTTAGCATGGAGGTCTCCAAAACCTTAGGTCCGGGTTCGAGTCCTGGTACCCCTGCCAACTTAAAGGAGAATTAGAAGTGTCAGAAACTGCGATTGAAGGTAAACATAAAGAGGGAATCGGCGAGTTTATTAAAAAGACCCGCGGCGAACTCGACAAAACTTCGTTTCCATCGTCGAGTGACGTTCAGAGCACGACGATCATAGTTATTATCAGCGTTTTCTTTTTTGCGCTTTACCTGTTTTTAGTAGATCGCGGTTGGGTCTATATTTTGGAAGCTCTAACGTGGGTGGTCAATAAGATCGCCGGAGTATAAAGGATATTTGAAATGAAGCAGTGGTATTTTATCCACACATATTCGGGGCATGAGAACAAGGTTGTCGAAAGCCTGTGGGCCCGTGTCCGCGATCTGGAACTGTCGGAACAGATAACGTCTATCTTGCTGCCAAAAGAAAAGGTCGTCGAGATGCGAGGCAATAAAGAGCACGTTTCCGAACGTATGTTCTACCCGGGTTATGTGCTGGTCGAGGTCGAGTGTGACGAAAAAGGGAAGATCCCTGACAATGTCTTTCACGCGATCAAATCGACGCCGAAAGTAACCGGATTTTTGGGCGGCAAGCAGCCGACACCGCTGACGCAGGCTGAGGTCGATCAGATCGTTCACAACATCGAGGTCGCAACCGAAAAGCCGAAACCGAAGTTTACATACGAGGTCGGCGAGGTCGTCCGTATCAAATCGGGGCCGTTCGCCAGCTTTACCGGAAAGGTCGAGGAGATCAACGAAGACAAAGCGACGCTCAAGGTTTCGATCACAATTTTTGGACGCTCGACACCATACGAATTGACATTTTTAGAAGTAGAAAAAGTTACGTTTGCAGAAGAAGAATAAATGAGGACATTTCACGGTTAGCGCCGCGGATCGTTAATCGAAAAGAGTTATGGCAAAGAAGATAGAAGGTTACATTAAGTTGCAGATCCCTGCCGGTAAGGCGAATCCTGCGCCGCCGATCGGCCCGGCTTTGGGTCAGCACGGCGTGAACATCATGGAGTTTTGCAAGGCGTTTAACGCCAAAACGCAAAACGACGATCCAGATATGAAGATCCCGGTTGTGATCACAGTTTACGCGGATCGTTCGTTCACGTTTGAAACGAAAACACCGCCTGCCGCCGATCTTTTGAGAAAGGCATCGGGGATCGCAAAAGGTTCCGGAAAGGCAAATAAGGAAAAAGTCGGTTCCATTTCGAAAGCCAAGATCGAAGAGATCGCTAAGCTAAAAATGGTTGACCTTAATACGTCTGACCTCGCCGCCGCAATGCGGACGATCGAGGGAACGGCAAAGAGCATGGGTTTGACAGTTGATTAAGTGAAAAGTGAAAAGTGAAAAGTGAAAAGTGAAAAGTGAAAAGTGAAATTAAAGAATCTTTCTTTAATTTTAACTTTTAGTTTTTCACTATTAACTACTCACTAGGGAGGGAACCGACCGTTCCCGCTAATACCTGGAGGTAAAATGAAAAGAGGCAAGAAATATCTTGCAGCTCTCGAAAAAGTCGAGCTGCATAAAAAGCATACGCTTGAGGAAGCGGTTGCGAAGTTGAAAGAGATCGCATTTGCAAAGTTTGACGAAACCGTCGAGCTGACGATGTGGTTGGGCGTTGATCCGCGAAAGGCCGATCA
>JAYVOS010000170.1:0-7327 GCA_043757775.1 Chloracidobacterium sp.
AGCACAAAAAACGCCAACGTGCAGTTTGTGGCTGATGCGATGTCACTCTTACGTGAACAACTAGAAAAAGTGTTTGTAATTGCTTTGTTATGTGACGATCCGGAAATATGGATCGCTAGATACTTAAAAGATGATTGGCGTCGCGCATACATTCGATTTATGTTTGAGCGGGACGAGCGGCGAAACCTGACACGTTTTGATGAGTTTTCCACTAGCGTGGGGCCAGAAATAATTGAGAATATCCGAATCGCCTCGGGAGTATCGGCAAAAGAGAAACAGGCGGTCGAATTCAAATACGCTAATCCGAACTCGAAGCTACCGGCGGAACTCAAGGCTTTTGACATAAAATTGTTTCCAACGCCAGGTCGAGCCGTTAATGAAATGACTGAGCCGGGCTCACAACCCTTCCTGAAACGGCTTCATCACGAATACGAAACGATTAGCGGTTATACCCATGTGGGTCATTCAAAGCTTCAGCTGTTGATGATGTCGGATCGTTTATTCGGCAGGAACATTGATGTTGCCGAAGTTGAGGACTATTACAAGAAGGAGATTGAGTCACCAGCAGTTCTAACGAGCTACCTTTGTCATGCGGTGGCCGCATCCGAAGTATTCAAACTAATGACCGATGAAATAGAAGTTCTCGCAGCACTAACCACACAATGGGAAACTTTGAAGAAAGGGTCTCTTCTTGCAATCGCTCTATGGGACTTGCGAGGAAAACACTTGTTCCCATCTACTATTGGACATTCCGAATAGACAGTGCAGGATCTGCGCGATCTGTGGTAATCTGTGTGCATTCTTGCGGATCAAATAAATGCATTCATTCACTGTTGATAAAGTAACTTTTGGGAAAGGAAACTTGTCCTTTATTCTCGGGCCTTGTGTGGTTGAGTCTTCTCAGCATGCGTTGTATATGGCGCAGGAGATCAAGGATATTTGTGTGCATGTCGGGGTGGATTTTGTTTATAAATCTTCGTTTGACAAGGCGAACCGCAGCTCGATCGACAGTTTTCGCGGTGACGGGATGGAGTTTGGGCTTGGCGTGCTGGCTCAGGTCAAGGAAGAGATCGGCGTGCCGGTGATAACGGATATTCACGAGCCTTGGCAGGTGGAAAAGGTGGCTGAGGTGGCGGATATGCTCCAGATCCCCGCGTTTTTGTGCCGACAGACCGATCTGCTTGTCGCCGCCGCCAAGTCCGGCAAGGCGGTCAATGTTAAAAAAGGGCAGTTTCTATCGCCTTGGGATGCTAAGAACATTGTCGAAAAGCTGCAGGCTGCGGGCAGCGAAAAGATCTTGTTGACGGAACGCGGAGCGAGTTTCGGTTACAATAATCTCGTCGTCGATCTGCGTTCGTTTCCGGTGATGCGTTCGTTTGGCGTGCCGGTGGTTTTCGATGTGACGCACTCCCTGCAATTACCCGGCGGACTGGGCAAGGCAACCGGCGGGCAAGCCGAATACATCGAACATTTCGCCCGTGCAGGTGTCGCTTGCGGTCTGGACGCTGTATTTATGGAGGTCCACGACAACCCGGCAAAAGCCCCGAGCGACGGCCCGAACCAGTTGCCGCTCGCGAGGCTCGAAAAATTGCTGACGAAACTCAAGGCGATCCACGAATTGGTTAACGACGGTAACTAAGCTGAAATTAATGAAAAATATCCTGCTCATCGCCGTTTTGCTGATCGCTGTGCTTGGGTGCGATATTTCTAAATACGTCGGCGGCAAGAATGGTAATTCAAACACCGCAAAACCCTCGCCTACCTCCGAACCCAAACCCAGCCCGACAATAAACAAACACGATTACGACGAACCGCCTCCGACGTCCGGCGTAACGCTGATGTTGAAGAAGTCGGCGGGAAAATATCCTAACGAGATAAAACTTTTAGAAAACACAGAAATGAAAGGGCGGCTGCAAAAGCTGCTTGGGGCTGATTTTGCGGCGATGAAGGCAAATTGGGATGTCGAGACGCCCATCGAGATCGAGGGCGGCATCTTAATGGCGACGGGTTGTGAGCAGCATAATTGTGCGGACAATCGCTATTTGATGTTCGTCGATCTGGAAAAAGATAATATCAATGTGTTTCACATCGAGCACGGCACGCAAGTTTATACAGAACACGGCAAGATCGACCTGCCAGGGAAATTTGCCGCCGAACTCGCGGATGGTCCGTAGATCGAATCGGAGATACATTTGAATCGGAGGTACATTATTATGAAGATATTTATTTTTGTTATCGGTGTTTTGGTCGCGGTGGCTGGATATGGAAATGCAACTTCTGCTGATCACGATATCGAAACCGCGACGAGTGGATCACGATCGGGTATCGCTCAAGCGGTTCCAACACCCAAAACCACAGCCGCTAAACCCGGCATCATGGCTACGCTAAAGAAATCGGCAGGGAAATATCCTTACGATATCAAGCTGATCGAGAATAAGGAGATCAGCGCCCGTCTCAGAAAACTGATGGGCCGCGAATTTACCGATCTTAAGCAAAATTGGAACGTCGAGAGGCCGATGGTCATTCACAGTAATATCGTCGAAGCCTATGGGTGCGAAAAGCATAATTGTGGTGATAATCATTATCTAATGTACGTAGATCTCATCAATAACAACATCAATGTCTTTCATTTCAACGAGGAAGGCAAAAAGACATATTTTGAAAAAGGCGAGATAGAATTACCAAAAGCTTTTGCTGATGCCCTCGCAACCGAACAATAAATACTTACAGATGATAAACAGAGTTTTACTAACAACGATCTTTTTACTGATAGTGGGTTGTGGATCTGCGGGGACTGCATCTGCTCAGACTGGAGCCTCGGCGACTTGGCGTGTGCAGAAATATGACATCAACGCGACACTGCCGCAGGACAGGGTGAGAAGCGTCGCAGTTACCGCGCGATTGAGTTTGAAAAATGTGTCTTCCGGCCCGGCAGGAACGCTGACATTGCGTATATCGACGTCCGCAGACGTTACTGCGGTAAAGATCAATGAATCGACTGCTGATTTTGGCAAAACCGAAGAAAAGATCAACGCCGGAACGAGCCTGCAGCGTATCTCAATTAGATTTGGCTCGATCGCGCCTGGAGCGTTAGTTACTGCGACGGTCGAATATAAGCTAAATATCAAGGACAATTCGGCAGTCAGCAGTTTTTCACCTAACGGCGGGCAGTTTTTGCCGCTATCGTTTTGGTATCCGACCCCGAATAGCTGGTTCTTTACACGCGGAGCCGACGCGGCACCAGTTCACTTAAGCGTTACGTCGGGTAATGGTTTATCGATTGTTTCGTCGGGAATCGACGCTAAAGGTTCATTTGACCAAAAGTTGAACAGCCAGCCTTTCTTTGTTGCGGGGAATTGGGATGTAGCGAATCTGAACGGTGTTTCGGTTTATATGCCGAAAGGGACCGGTGCCGAAGGACAAAAACGAGCGGCGGAATTGGCAGCTCTGATGTCAGAGGCAAAAACATTTGTCACAGGCATACTTGGAAATGCACCGGATGTGCCATTGCGGCTAGTCGCTAACAGACGCAGTGCGGGTTATTCCAATGGAGGCACCGTGATCGTTGACGATGCTTTATTCAGACGGCCAAAGATCGATTCGCTGACTGCGATGAATATTGCCGAAGCGGTGACGAAAATGTGGATCGGTAACGCAGTGTCGGTTACCGGAGACGGTTACGGCGTCGTCAGCGAAGGGCTGTCGCGTTACATTGCGACCCAATTTCTCGAGAGCAAATATGGCAAAGACGTTGCCGATATCGAACGCCTGCGTCAGCGAAACGCCTATGCTGCGGTCTCGAAGCGTGACGCGCCGATGAATACCGTTTCACCGCTTGATGATTATTACTATCCAGAGGTCGCTAATAAAGGTGCGATGGTTTGGCGGATACTTGCAAAACGCGTCGGCCAAACCGAATTTTCCAATGCTATCAAAGCAAATATGCAAGATGGTGACCTGACGCTCGCCGAACTACGAGCGTCTTTTTCGGCACAGAAAGAGCTTTTGGATTATTTTTTCGATCAGGTCACGGATATGAACTTGCTAGCAGGCGTGCCGCAGGTAAAAGGTGCGGAGACGAAGGTCGCGCTTAGAAATACAGGCGCGACGGATGTGACGGTCGATGTCGTTGGGACGACTGCTAATGGCGAACGCCTGACCTCACCAACCACCATTCGGGCGACGAGCTACGGCGAAGTCGTGTTCAAATCAGCGAACAAGATCGTACGAGTCGAGATAGATGCCGACAAGCTTTATCCGCAGACGGAGTATTCTGATGACATCGCTCCGCGTGAAACGACTGACAGTGACCCTTTACTTGCGGCAAAACGAGATTTTGATAAGCAGGATTACGCCAAGGCCGAAGCGACTGCCCGGGCGCTGCTGGGCGGTCTGCCGAGGTTTGACGATCTGCGAGTTTTGCTGGGCCGTGCGTTACTTGCACAGAGCAAGACCGCCGATGCGGAGAAAGAGTTTCATGCTGTCTTAGATGAAAAGTTGCCGACCGCGAGGAGCATTGCTTGGGCAAACGTCGGACTTACCGACGTTGCATCGAGAGCTAACCAGAAAGCGGCAGCAATCAAATTAGCTGAAACCGCTATCGCGACTGATGCTGATTTCGGAGCTAGTCTTGCGGCACGAAATCTGCGAAATAAACTTGGATTCGCCTCGCCTGGTGATCCGGGAGTCAAGGCATTCTTTGCCGATTTTGACAGAGCCGCGTCCTCGAACCGTAAAGCAGATGTTGATGCTCTGTGTCTTTCGGGCGAAGTTTCAAAATTTGCAAGCGGAGTTTCCGGTTCGACTGAGAAGTGGCAGACACAGATCGTCCAGATAGACAATCTCGATGCCAATACCGTGTTGGTTGAGACGACGATGACCGTTAAACTGCTTAACCGTAATGAAGAGACCGGCACGGCGGTGTATCGCTTAACAAAAGTCGGCGGAGTGTGGAAATTGAGTGCTGTTGATATGTTTGAAGTGAGGTGAAAATGAGATCTAAATTACTCTTGTTATTAGTTATGCTTGTCGCGGTAGTTGCCGTTTCGGCTCAAAAGAAAGCCAAATTGGGCAAAGTTTGCGGCGATCCGACAGTCACATGCAAATCGGCGGAAAATTTTCAGGCGTTCGATCTACCGTTCGATACAGGAAAAAACTTTGTCATTTATGAGTCTGAAAAATTCTACGGCATCGTCCTAAAAAGCGTGAAGCTCAACGATTTTGGCGACTGCTCAAAACCAAGTTTTGCCGAAACGGAGCGGGTCGAGATACAGGCGATGTTTGAGCATAACAAGGTCTTTGCTCTTAATTGTGTCGAATCCGGCACCAACTATTATCCCGGCGTCGCAGAACAGACAGCTTTTATAGGCGTTTATGCGGGACGTACTTTGATAGAGGCGAACAAGTTTCTAAAGGCGGTTCAGGCTACAGGCAAGTTTCCGGGCATCAAAGTTCGCAAAATGTCGATCGCCGTTAACGGAACATAAAGATGACGGTTCAGGAACGTGCACAGCGAATAAAGCTGCTGGTAATGGATTGCGATGGCGTTTTGACAGACGGCCGTTTGTATTTTGGTGCGAGCGGCGAAGAGCTTAAGGTTTTTCATGCACACGATGGTCAGGGAATCGTCGATTGGCACAATGCCGGGTTTCGATCCGCGATCATTTCGGGGCGAAACTCGCAGATCGTAGAGTTGCGAGGGCATCAGCTAGGTATCGAGTATATTTTCCAAGGCCGCAAAGAGAAAAACTCTGCATTCAATCAATTGATCGCCGCTGCGGGGGTTCTCCCTGAGGAAACAGCCTTTGTGGGCGATGATACGCCTGACGCCGAAGTAATGCCTTTCGTGGGCCTTGCTGTAGCAGTGGCAGATGCTCATGACAAGGTCAAAGCCGCCGCTCACTACGTTTGCCAACGAGACGGCGGGCGAGGTGCGGTTCGCGAAATCATTGATATGCTGTTAGCCGCTAAAAAAGTTTAGCAATTCGTCAGAGCGGCATAAGGAGTTATATGAAAAAGATCGTAGTAGTTTTGTGGTCTATTTGTCTGTTGCCGCTTAGTGCTTTATGTTACGGTCCTCGCGGGCATTCGCTTGTTGGTGCAATTGCAGATCTTCGTTTAAATACAAACAAAAAGGCTGCGGTCGCAGTTTATAAGCTTTTGGACGGCGTGACGCTCGAAGCGGTAGCGAATATCCCTGACTCGATAAAAGGATGGGATGATTGTGGCGGCAATCCTGGACAGTACCGAATAACTGGCGGGGACAGGATCAATGCTGAGTTTCGGTCCTTTGTTAAAGCAAATGCCTGCGACAGCGAATTTGATCATCACCAATTTCATTACGCCGATGTTCCGATCACTGGAAAGGAAAAGTATAAGGATGGAAAGGTTGGCCGTTCGGACCGCGATATTGTGCATATGATCGCATTTTGCATTCGAGTTCTTGGAAATAAAGAGCCACAGCCAAACCCTCGAGCGATAACCAAAACGGTCGCTATCGTTCTGCTGACACATTATATGGGCGATATTCACCAGCCGCTTCATGTCGGAGCTGAATACTTTGATGACAGAGGCGAGCCGGTGGAACCTACAGCTACGAATAAAGGGTTTGCGGATCAAGGCGGCAACAAACTAAATCTGTTCATATTCGAAGATGGCAAGATAAGAGCACAGGGCAAGTTTCACAGTTACTGGGACACCAAGGTTGTTACCAATGCTTTCGGGGTAACTCCGATCTCAGAGCTTGCCGCTAGTATGGCTCAAGCTGAGCCTAAGCAATGGAAATTGACAGGGAATCCTGAATCTTTAGCGGAGCAAATGGCTAACGAGATAATGCCGATATCCAGAGAGGCCCATAGCCGTCTTGCGTATTCAAAGGTCATGATCGACGCCAAGAGCCCGGATATTACATCCGGACGTGCCGCAGAAAGGCAGGTAACAGGTCAGGATACTTACGCAAACTGGTCACAAATGATAGTCAAAGACGAGATAAATAAGGCAGGCTGGCGCCTTTCGGCCATACTTGCGGCCCTGTTAAAATAGGCTTCTCACGCCTATTCTCACGTTAAATATAGTTATTTCACTTTTCTTACAATCCTTGTTTGACAAAAATCGGGCATTCAGCGAATATTATTAATTGCCGTTCAAGCAAGGTGTTTCACCAAAACTTGAAAAAGTTTGAAATATCTTGTGCGGCAGTTGACAAGCAGATTCAGTTCTGTATAATCAGGAGTTTCGCCTCTGGTGAAGTTTTTAGGAGAGCGAAGTAAAAGAAGTTGATATTTGAAAACTAGATATGCGTGTCCATGTGTTAATTCATATGAACAAC
>JAYVOS010000171.1:0-7326 GCA_043757775.1 Chloracidobacterium sp.
AACGTCGATGAATCCGCTGGATAATGATCTCGACATCGAGGCCGATCTTGCCCGCATGCAATATCGCAATCTTATTGCGTATGCCAAAGATCCTAAAGGATTGCCAGCAAAACTCGATCGCGACCGACGCGAGGAGATGGTCAAGGTTGCGCGGACCGCGAAAAAGCGGGCGTTGT
Organism: Chloracidobacterium sp.; assembly: GCA_043757775.1. Lineage (GTDB taxonomy): Bacteria > Acidobacteriota > Blastocatellia > Pyrinomonadales > Pyrinomonadaceae > OLB17. The sequence continues at coordinate 177 of JAYVOS010000171.1, forward strand.
ATACACTGGGACATTTTCTTTCATTCGGGCTATATACACATCGCGAAAGATCGACGCCTGAGCTGCTTGCGAAAATGGACACGCAACGGCAGCTCGAGTTTTTTGAAAGATTTGTAAACGAAACAGCATATTCATCCGCCAAGCCCGAGGTTGACAGCAATGTTGATGAGCTACGGAGCGCTTTGGCATTTATTGCGGAACATGGAGGACCTGCCAAGGAAAAAACAGCCCAGTCTTTGGCAAAGATATTTGCCATCACAGACGATCAAGATATGCGGGCATCCTGTCTGACCGGGCTTTACCGTGTTGATAATTCGTCGGCGAAGAAAGCACTGATCGCTATCTATCAAGACATTAAGGTTGATGCCCGCTGGCGAAATCTTTGTGCCCAATATCTGAAAAAAGCTCTTGTCGAGGGCCAGCGGATCACGCCGGGAGACGCCGCGACCATCGCCGGCATCGCAGTCAACTGATCTATCTCACTTCACTTATAAATGAAAGCAAGGCATCATTTCATACGGCTTTTCGCCGCCCTGATATTGGCGGCGGTTTGCGTCATTGCTGTCTCGGCCCAGAACGTCAAAAGGGTGGTTGTGATCAAGGTTGACGGCTTGCCGGGATATTTTGTTGATAAATATGTAAAACAGCGTGACTTAGCTACAGGCAGATCCGTTCTGCCGTGGTTTGACGAGATCTTTTATAAAAATGGAGCGAGGCTTGAGAATTTTTACACACGTGGAATGAGTCTTTCGGCATCGTCTTGGGGGCAGCTTGACACTGGACAGCATATACAGATCAAGGGCAATATCGAGTTCGACCGCTATACAAAACACGGTTACGATTACCTGTATATCGTGCCATATTATGTGAACTATCTCTTTCGCAAAAAAGCTGATATGGCTGCAGTTGAGGTGTTAGATCAGTTAAAGATACCGCTGCTCTGCGACGCATTTACATACGAAAGACGCTACACCAGCCAGCAGCTGTATCAACGCGGCAATAACTGGGAAAATATGGCATCCGGCTTTGTAAATATCTTTCCGCGCAAGCCGAAAGAATTCCTCGACGAATGGACGATCGGCGGAGATTTTCTAAATTTTACGATCAATCAAGCCGAACGCGACATCATCGAAAAGGTCGTTAAGAATCCTGAAATAGACTATTTCGATTACTACACGGGCTATTTCGATCACATCTCTCATGCTAATAACGACGCGGCATCGAGACTTGCAGCCATAAAATCGCTCGACCGGACGCTGGGCCGTATTTCGACGGCGATACAGGCATCGTCGCGTGCTGACGAGACTGCCATGATTCTCGTTTCGGATCACGGCTTTAACACCGATGCTAAAATATATAGTCAGGGATTTAATATCGTAAAGTTGCTTGGGAGCACTGCAGGGGGCGGTCACCATGTCGTGATAAAGCAGAAAATGATGCTTGATTACTCGATCAAGCCTTTATATCCAATGTTCCCTACGACGACAAATCCGGCCACCGAATCATTTTATCTACCGGGACAAAAAGATAAATATCCTACTGCTCTAGTAGATCTGGACGGCAACGAAAGGGCTTCGCTGCACCTGCGGGAGCGCGAGCTGAATATACTACAGATACTCTTGCAGCAGCTGCAGACGCAGGATCTGAGTCCTGAGATGCAAAGGGCGGTGACCGATGCGTTCTTTGATGTAGTCGAGGAGCGGCGAGGCGAATGGAAGAAAACTGTTGCCGGGCTTAATAAAGAACTCGATGCATTGCTGCGGTCGAAAGAGTCGCAGGACAAGATAGTTTCATCACAGCCCACAAAATTCACTCTCGACGAAGTAGCTCTCGGCATCGACAAACAAGCTCGCCGTGTGATGGCTCTCAGAGACATCGACGCCAATGCCGAAAAAGATTACCGAAAATACCTCGCAACTCTTTCAAATCTGATCGGGCTTACGCGCGAAAGGTTTGACCCGAAAGCGGTAAAGATCGAAAATCTCGTCGCTCCGGGTTCGATGGGCGATTCCAATTCGATCTACCAGCTTCAGAACTATGTCGTCGGCCTGTCGTGGAGAGGGCTGACTCTTAACGCCGACAAAGGCCTCGATGTCGAAAAAAGTTTTACGCATATCAACTATTTCGATCTGTTTACTAAGCAGATGGTTAAAAACAATGTGCAACCCGAGTTGAGCAATCGCCCGATAGATTTTGTTGCGGTGCGCATTTCGCAGGAAAGCATTTCCGGGGCGTTGCCGGCCGATATGCGTTCAAACGAAGATGCGATATGGCTCAATAGCGGCGGCGACAAACAGGCGTTGATACTCTCTCGTGTCGATGCAGATGGCGGTGAGAGTTACCGGTATATTCCCATTGCTTCGCTAACTCAAGACAAAGACAGGAAAACGACGTTTCAGATAAAAGAATGGGCCGACGGTTTTCCGTTAAAGCTTTTCGAAGAAAAAAATCTGGATGTACCGACCTCCGATCGTGCCGCCTGGCTTAGTCAGTGGCACACCGATCTCGCATGGCTGCGTGCGACGCACAAAGCCCTATATTCAAACGCGATCATCGGCCTCAATGAACAGATCGACCGCCATCCGGTATTCACGGGCAATGAGGACGGCCTTGCAACCGACGAGCGACTGATCCGCCGTTTTAGACAACGGCAGCGAAATTTGACTGAAGCAGATATGCTGTTACTGGCTAATAACCACTGGAATTTTGACGTGCAGGGATTTAATCCGGGCGGTAATCACGGTTCGTTTTTCCGCGTCTCGACCAATTCGTCTTTTATGGTCTCTGGCGGGTCGAAAACCGGATTGCCACATGGACTAGTCATCGACGAGCCATACGACGGCATGAGCTTTATGCCGACAGTTTTGGCAATGATGGGAAAGATCGACTCGCAAAACCAGCTTGATGCCGATCTCACAAAACGCGGCTTTCAGAAATTTCCGGGACGCGTGGTGCAGGAGTTTTTGACGGCGCCTACGATCAAATAAGCGAAGCCACTTTTTTTAGCCCGTCCTTTACATCCTGTCCCAAATGAACGCGCAAAGCACGCCGTCCGCGATCTAACAATACCTGAAAATCACCGCGAGCCTGCGCGGCCTTGACCACGCCGAAAGTATATTTCTGCCCCGGAACAGGTACATCAAAAGCGTCGTCTGACGTGATCTGAAGGAACACGCCGTTGTTCGCACCGCCCTTGTACCCCTGACCTGTCGAGTGCAAAAACCGCGGACCGAAACCGAGACACGTTGCAGAATGATACATCTCTAACACTTTCGTCCTAATCGTTTGTAGCAGACTATCGTTTTCGGCGTTCATTTCAACATAAGCCAGCACCCCGAAATAATCATCTTTAACGATCTGTTTTAGATGGGCGTTAAGAATACCTTGTAATGTTTGTTCGATTGCACTTGCCGTCAATGTTGCCGCGTATGCGTCACTCGAAAACAGCTTAATGCCATCGCCTTCGAAAAATGGCGTTTCTGTCGGCAGCGAGCCAGTTTGCTCATATTCGTCGGTGATCTTTCGAGCCTCGATCTTGGCAGATTCGACATCTGGCTGGTTGAACGGATTGATCTTCATCACCGAACCTGCGACAGCGGTTGCAAATTCCCAACGGAAAAACTCCTGCCCGAGATCGTTTATTGAATTAAGCTCAACTCTGACGGCAGGATGTCCGGCTGAGATCACATCATGATACTGCTCGTCCGAAGCAGCGTTGGCTCCGACACTTAGAAACGCAAATACACGGTCGTCGTGGTAAGCTTCTGCCAGCTGAGGCTTTTCGCGGTCGACGGGAATGATGGAGATGTCCTTTTTGCCCGTAGATTCGGCGACGAGCTGCTCCATCCACGCACCAAGGTCGTGTATCTCTGGCGAGGTGAATATGGTCAATTTATCATGGTCCGCGGCGTGACAAACACCCATTATTAGACCGAGCAATGCTCCCGGATTTGCCGACGGGTCATTGTTTTTACATGCCTCGACCATCTCCGATGTTCGGTGTAGAAAATCACCTACGTCGAGCCCCATCGAAGCGGCTGCGGTCATTCCAAAAGCCGACAGTGCCGAAAAACGGCCGCCGATCTCAGGCTTGCCGTAAAAGATGTGGCGAAATCCGTCGTCTTTTGCGACCTGTTCCATCTTGGATCTCGGATCTGTTATCGCGATAAATTGCAGTCCGGCATTCTCACGCCCGACCTTTTCGGCGACTCTCTCAAAGAAATACTGTTTGAAACAGTTCGGCTCAAGCGTCGAACCGGATTTGCTCGCGACGATGAACAAGGTCTTTTCGAGATCGAGCATGTCCTCAACGGTTTTGACCTGAGCCGGGACTGTCGAATCTAGAATATGAAAATTTGACTTGGCAAAGGTCATCGCCAGCACTTCGGGACACAGGCTGGAGCCGCCCATTCCCATCAGCAAAATATCTGTGAATCCCGCCGATACAATGTCGCGGTTCAATTCGTGATAATTATCGACATTGCCGAGCTCCTCGCCAACGATGTCGAGCCAGTCGAGCCATTTCGCCTCGTCGTCACCGGTCCAGACCGACGCATCTTTAGCCCAGATGCGCGAAATTTTCTTTTCATTTTTCCATGTTTGAGCCGCATTGTTGACAGTAAGTTCGAGAGCGGTCGGTAGCGAATATTTAATGGTATTTAGCATAGGATGATATTGGTAAAATTCGGTTTCACTGTCAAATTTAACATTTTGTTGTAAGATAGCTTTTTTGAATTCACAGGAGAAATATGAACAAACTCAAATACTTGATCCTTGCTGCGATCATCGCGACCGGAATTTTTATTGTTGGTTGTAACAAAACCGCTAATTCGAATGTAGCCGCAAATACCACGAATACAGCTACAACTAACGCCAACGCAAATTCGAATGCGAACGCGACACCCGCAGCGACCGACATCACGTCAACTGGTTCGATGGCGACACCGACCGATGCATATAAGTTTGCTTATGACTGCCGCAAACGCAAAGATGTCGAGTGCCTGAAAAAGGTGATGTCGAAGGATATAATCGAGTTTTTCACCGAGATCGGGAAAGAGGATAAAAAATCAGCGGACGATATGCTCAAGGAACTTGTCGAAAAACCGCAGGCTCCAACTTGTGAATTTCGTAAAGAAAAGATCGAAGGCGACTACGCTAGTATCGAATATCTCGACGAAAAAGGCGCTTGGAAGACGATGGACTTTGAAAAGGTTGGCAGCGATTGGAAAATGGGATTTCCCAAAAAGCCGGACGGCCCGCCAAAGAAGTAGACTTTTTTGCGTAATGATCTTGCGCTACTTTAATTTACATGTAGCTTATGTAAGGCTTCTCAGGAGATACTTTATGAGTAAGGGTTCACACCAATTGAAGATAAGGCTCAAGCCTTATCTTTTTTTGTCGTTACTTATTGTTTTAAATTTATCTGCGCAGTCGCAGCCTCCGGTTGCTCCGGTGAGAAACGTCACCGACGATTATTACGGCACCAAGACCACCGATCCGTATCGCTGGATGGAAGATTGGAAATCTAAGGAAACACAGGATTGGATGCGGGCTCAAGCTGAGTACGCGGATGGTTATTTTAGAAATTTACCGCTACGAGATGAGCTGCTGCAGCGGTTAGGCCAGACGACAAGTGCGGGTGTGAGTATTTATGACATTCGGCAGCGCGGGCCATACTACTTTTACCAACGCCGAGGTCCCGATGAGAGTGACTATAAACTTGTCTGTAGAAAGGGTTTGGATGGAGCTGAACGGATCCTAGCGGACCCAGCGAGGATCTCTAGTCCTGGTAAGCGATATTCGATCGACAGTTACGAGATCTCATGGGAAGGTAAGTACGTCTTTTATTCTGCTTTCCCGAGTGGTAACGAAATATCCGAATTGAGGGTTGTCGAGACAGAAACCGGCAAAGATATCGGCGAGTGGATATACCGGGCGGCGACGGGAGGATGGTTGCCGGGGGGAAAAGCAATTTTGTATACGAGTTCAAAGCCAATCAAGATAGATGGTTCCGACCCAATATACAAAAGGCGGATATATATTCATTTTCTCGGGACCGACCCTGACAAAGACAAGCCTGTTTTTGGTGTGGATGTCGATCCAAATCTGAAGATCGATCCCAGCTTTGCTGAGGTAATACATGTTCCCCATGGTTCACAATATGCGTTTGCCGAACTCACAACTGCTGTAGGGAAAACATCGGTTTTCTATATGGCACCGATCAACTCTCTTACTCAGTCCCCTGTGCCTTGGCGAAAAATTGCAGATGTTAATGCCGAGATCGGCGGTTTGTGGCTCCTCAACCGTGTGACTGTCCAAGGTGATCAGATATACCTCATCTCGGGAAAAGATAATCCCAGATCAAAGGTCATACGCGTTCCAATAGATAACCCTGACCTCACTAAAGCCGAAACCGTTTTCCCTTCAAGTGAAGCGGTCGTTCAATCAATAAGTGCATCGACCGATGCCCTGTATATCACGACGCTCAACGGCGGTGAATATGAGATCTGGCGGGTGGATTATAAGTCGAAAAGATCGGAGTTATTGAAGATGCCTTACCCGGGATCAAGATGGCTCTCGACTCCCGGGGTTACGAACGATACTGATATGAACGGTGCTTTCGTATTTCTCAATACCTGGACGAGATCACAGATGCATCTGAGATATGATCCGAAAACAAAAACTTTGACGGATACAAAACTGATCCCGCCGGCCCCGATCGATATGAGCAGCATCACGGAAGAGACGATCCGAGTCCCAAGTTACGACGGGACACTGGTCCCGCTGGCAATCATACACAAGCGGGGATTGAAGCTAAATGGCACGAATCCAGTGCTGTTATGGGGTTATGGGGCATACGGTTTGGAATCGACCTCTCCTCGTTATCTTGACGAGTATTTGCCTTGGCTCGAACGCGGCGGAGTCGTTGCTTTTGCGGGAGTACGAGGCGGCGGCGAATTTGGCGAAGAGTGGCACATGGGAGGTTTTAAGAAAACCAAACCTAATACGTGGAAAGATTTTATTGCTTGCGCCGAGTATCTTATCAAAAAGAAATACACGTCTCCCCAGCATTTGGGTGTCCAAGGGTGGAGTGCGGGCGGCATTTTAATCGGTAATGCGATCGCCGAACGTCCCGAGCTATTTGGAGCAG
>JAYVOS010000172.1:0-7314 GCA_043757775.1 Chloracidobacterium sp.
AAGGAAAATATCTTCACCTCCGGATGGCAATTTCCAGCTTGCGATCTTTTTGAGAATCGCTGCGGCCGGGTCGATAAATTGTGTTCCGGGCGATACAAGTTCTTTGAGAAGCGGCTCGATTGCCGGATAATGTGTGCAGGCGAGCAGGATGTGCGAGCTGTTACGGATCGGAGTTAAGATGCGGCGAGCCTCGTTGCGAAGATGTTCAGAGGATATATCACCACTTTCGATAATGCCCGACAACGGTTGAGCGATTCGCTGAACAACCGAGATTGTATGTGCGGCAAACGCCCGGCGATAGACACCCGACACGATCGTCCGCCGTCCGCCGATGACACCTAGCCTCGTTGGTTTTAGCTTTGCCGTAACCTCGACCGCGCTGTCGATAACGCCTTCGACCGGGATTTCGTGATCTTTCAGATACGGTATCGCTGTGCTGGCGGCGTTACAGCCTATAACAACGTTCGTCACGCCCAGTGTTTTCAAATATTCGATGACGGCATCGAGACGAGCGGCGAGTTCGGTCCGCGACATCTTGCCGTAGGGCATCGCGCCGGTGTCCGAGAAATATGTGACGGGCACATCGCCGAGCTGCTCTTTAACGAGCTTATAAATACTCACGCCGCCGATTCCCCAATCAATGATCCCGAGTCCCTTCATAAGATATTTGCCCGCAAAAAATACGCGAAAGAAGACGAAAAAAAGAATAAGAAATTCTTAAATTAGAAAGCTCGTTTACAGCGTGTGTCGCAAAATGAATCTTGTGATTTTCGCGTTTTTTCGCGTATTTCGCGGGAAAAATTCTTACGGATAAGAAAGTTTCACCTCGACGCCTTTTTCGACCGGGCCGCTGTCAAATGCGACGATGCGTGAATTCCAGGCCATGTTGAGCGTCTCCATTTTTTGACCGGGAAAGCGGCTTTCGAGATACCATTTCATCTCGTGTTCGGATCGGATCGGGTTATATTCGACCATTTTTTTCCAGTCGGGATGCGAGACGAGCTTGGTCAGAGCGGCGTTAAAAGTTGCGTTGGCCTTTTGGGCTCGTTTTGCTCTGAGGCTGTCGCTCAACAATCTAGGATATTCGCTAACAGCGACCGGAACTGTAACCATATCAATAATTAGAAACTTGCCGCCCGGCTTCATCACTCGCTTGATCTCTTTCAGCAGGGGATCCCAATCCAAATAGCGAAATGACATCAGCGACGTGACAACGTCGAATGAAGCGTCAGGAAGCGGTAGTATGGGCCCGGTTATTTTTTTAAATTTCAAATGTGAAATTTCCGCATTCTTGAGTCTTGCTCTTTCTATGATTCCGGCAGATTCATCGACACCGATCCCGGACGAGAGCCGATCAGACAGAGCATTGAGCAGAGCTCCATTGCCGCAGCCGATATCGAGCATGTCGATCTTGCCAGCCGGCAGGTGTTCGCCGAGCCATCTCCACTCGTCTTTGCGGACGCGAATATCGACAAATGCCGCATCATAAAGCTCCGCAACGTGATCGTAAGACGTATCGCCATCCGGCGGTTTTGGCGCAAAACACTTCATTTCCTCGGCGGGCATAAATCCAAGACGCTTTTGCGCCGACGCCGTAAAACCGTGTGATTTACGCCCTTTGCAGCCTATTGTATAAAGCGGGCCGTTGGTGCTGTCGCCGGCCGAGACATACTTTTCCTTGCTGCGAGAAAATGTCGTGTACCAGAAAAATCCGCTTGTCGGGACGTTAAATGTCCGTGCAAAAAACGGTGCGAACCAGCGTGCCGAGCGACAGCAAAAGAAGTAAGCTGAGCCGTCCTCTGCAAACGGTATTTCCATCTGTTCCCATTCATATGGCGAAAACTGCTCGGCAAAAGCGACAGTTCCATACATCGGCCCATACATTCCCGAATGCCCGACGAAATGAAATTCTTTGATCTTGTTGCCCGCCTGCTTGACCTCGTCGATCACCGCCAGCACATCGCGTTTGCTCTCGACGGCACGCGTAATGATCTCACCTTCAAATCCGCCGTTACGTTTTTCGTCGGCTAGGGTCTGAGCTACAACCGGAAATTGATGACCGCCGAGACGGTAAAGTGTCGTGTAAATTATAAGGATCACATTAGTTTGCGGCATTTTGTTAGTTTAAAAATAATGGTGTTTGTGCCGAATCGCAAACCTTAAAAATATAAAAGCACTGCCGAATTACTTCGACGGTGCCGGCCATGTCCTAAAGTTAAAATTTTTTAGAAGCGATAATTAACGCCAAATCGCAATGCGTTTTCCTTTAGATAGATCGAATGAGTAAACGTATTCGAGGGGAACGACTGGGACTGTGAATATGCCTTGAGATTCGTGCTTGTCGCAGTTACGCGGCCAAAAGATGAGTAGAGATACTCACCCTTGAGTGACCACTTGTTGCCTAGGTCGTATTCGACACCACCGCCGTCGTTCCAACCGGCCTTAGTTTTGTTAACTCCGCCGTTTTCTCTGACCGTAGCAAAAGTATCAGTAAAAGTGGCCTGATAGTTAAGGTCGGTCAACGAAAGTCCGCCAGTCGCATAAAACAGAGCTTTGCCACACGCATAGCCGACACGTGGACGGGCGGTGAACAGCCAGCGAGTTTCAAAGACTGCTCGACCGTGTGCAATTTGTTGCATATATTTAGATTCGGGAAATTGGATTTGGTTAGTCAGCTAAAAAATAAATCATTTAACCGCTATGGGATAGCTGTCTTAAATAAATATTGATCGGAATGATCAGACTGTCTCGCCGCGAGTTAGTTTCTGATTACGGTGTATTTTTTCAACGAAATTTTTCGCTGCATCGGACTGAAACATTTCGCGTTCTTCTTCATGATCGGTCACGGGTTCGAGGGCGAGATCCATATATTCGAGCCGTGCGGGGTCTTTACGGACACGCATATATATCAGTCGCATCCGGGTGTAGAGTTTGATCCAGCGAAGCTGTTTCCATAGCATCTGTGCGTAATATTTAGGATAAAAGACGACAGGGTTTTCTAGCGGCAGCCCGGATCGGCGATTTTGTCTGGCTTTGATCCGTAAGAAACCGCCTTCGAGAGGGTGAATTCCCTCGATACCGATACAGCCTTTGAACCAAACTATGAAAAACATCGTTTTGCCTGGACTTGTACCGGTCGCTATCGAGCGTCGCAGGACGGTCTCGACGTGTTCATCGGTGTAATAAGTTTTCCAAGCATCGGCGTATGTTTCGCGCCATTCTTCGCGTGACATGCTCGGGTGGCCGGTCACATCATGATTGAGATCGTATTTATTGAGATCCTCATCCATCGCAATGCCTGATTCAAAAAGCTTTTTGTGGTCTTCTGAACCTGGCAGAGGCGTCAGATAAAAGAATTCGAGCAGATCGACAGGTAATTCGCGTTTTATCACCTCGATGTCGTGAATGATGGATTCGCGGGTGTCGCCCGGAAACCCGAGGATATATCCGCAGTAGGTTACAATTCCTGCCTGCTTCCAAGCAAGCAGCATTTGCCGGTAATCAGTGATCTTGTTTTGGCGTTTTTTAGCTCTAAGCAGGCTGTCAGGGTTGATATTTTCGAGTCCGATGAATACGCGTTTGATGCCCGCTCGTCTTGATTTTTCAATGAAACCGGGCAATTTGTGGCACAGTGTATCGACCTGAATGATAAAGCTGATATTGAGTTTTTCGATCTCGCGCAGCTCGATCAGTTTGTCGAGGATTATTTCCCAGTCTTTATTGCGAGCAAAATTATCATCGGTTATGAAGAATGAATGCAGACCCTGAGCGACATTTGCTCGAACGATGCGTTCGATATCTTCCGGGGACCGCCGCCGCGATACGCGTCCTTGAACGTTAATTATCGTGCAGAACGAACATGCAAAAGGACATCCTCGCCCTGCGTCAAAGCTCGTCGTCGCTCCGGCAGTCAGATGTACACGCTCGGCCGGGAGCATTGGGGTAGCGACGCCTTCGATATTCGGCAGGTCATCCATGAAATTATAGATCGGTTCGAGCTTGTTGTTAAAAGCATCGACCAGCACTTGCCCGAGTCGGCCCTCGGCCTCGCCGGCAAAGAGGGAAACGCCTATATTTAAAGCTTTTTGGACGTATGGGTCACGCTCCTTTAGCATCGACATCGTGCCGGAAACATGAAAACCGCCTATCGCGACTTTGATGTCTTTCTCGCGGAGTGCCCGGGCTAGATCGAGAGACCGGGGAAATTGATTGGACTGAACCCCGACGAGCATGACCATACCGTCATCGGCCTGCTCCACCAGATTTACAATATTCTTAAACTTAATGACTGTGTTAGTTTCGTCAAAGGCGTGAATATCAAAAACAACTTCGTTGCCGAGAATTTTTTGATCGGCACACTCCAATGCCAGTCCGTAAAGACATGCTAACGAATTCGCCGGTATCGCTGAGCGAAACCATTGGATCACATAACCATCCTCATCGTAATGTGACGGTTTTATCAGAACCAGGCTGAATCGTTTTTTTTTGCCATTGTTGATTGAATGGTAAAGCCAAGCGCATCGATTTTCAAGTGGATAGCAAAATGTGGTGTCAATTTTCGTGGCGAGACCGCTTATAGGATCTACAACATTCCGCGTTCCTTCACCTTCAAATATGTCTCGAGTAGCTTAGGGACAAGCGTCTGTGCAGTTACGTCCAATGCGAGGCCGCCGAGGGTTTCGACGAGCCGTAGTGCGGATTCGCGCTCACGGATGATCTCTTCGGCGGCGGATTGAGTGAAAACTTCTTTGATGTCGGCTGGAACGTGGCTTACGACGGAGCCCAGGTCGCGGTCCCCGATCGTGACGACGAGTGGTAAGTGACGCGGCCGCAGGAGTTTAAGCGAGCTTATCAGTTCTTTCGAGCTTTCTTTATCAACCAGATCGGTCAGGATCACCACGAACGAACGTTTTTTCGAATTTGATGCGACATACTGAAACGCCCGCGCGTATGACGGTTCGATCAGTTCGGGTTCGAGGTCGTGGAGGGCTTCGAGCACGGCGTCGATGTGTTCGAGTCCGCGCTTTGGCGGAAGATATTTCATTATGCGGCGGCCAAACACGGTGAGGCCGCAGTTATCCCCGGCTCTCCCACACGCCGACATGAGAGCCAAAGAAGCGTGTATCGCAGTATCAAATTTCGTTTCGTCGCCGATGCGTCCGGTCATAAGCCGGCCGGCATCGAGAGCGATGATGACGGTCTGATCGCGCTCGATCTGATATTGCCGCGTGGTGAGTTTGTTTCGCCTCGCCGTCGCCGTCCAGGAGATATGTCGCAGTTCGTCGCCGCGAACATAATCACGCATCGATTCGAATTCGCGTCCCTCTCCGCGTCGCACGGCACGCCGCTGGATCGCCAAAAATGACCGTGCTCCGAGCGCTTTTAGTTCCATTTCGCGGGCTCGCCGCATATTTGGATAGACTTTTACACGCTGCGGTTCGCCTAGAGATGTTTGGCACCAAACGAGCCCGAACCGCGAAAGATAGCGAATAGCAGTGCGTCCAAACTCGTAAGACCCGCGTTTTTTTGGCGTCAGATAATAATAGAATTCCGCCGTGGTTTGAGCATCGACAGTAAACTCTGCCTCACGTGTCTCGCTCAGAGTCATCTCCGGCGGATATTCATCCTTGACCAAAATATGCAGATCTTTCGGCGAGGCGTTCTCAGCAAACAGGCTCACCTTTACCGTCTCACCGATCGCGAACCGCTTTTCAAATTCGCGCCGCAGATGAAAATCCTCGGGGAACGTGCGGCTTGAAATAAGATCGGACACGGCTGCCGCGATCAGCAAAACGTCGTAGCAAATCACGCCGTATTTCAGCACGGAAAACATCCATGCCAAAACCAGCGGCACAAACCCGATCGCAAAGAGAATATAAAACCTGCGTGAGAATACAAATCGCATCTTTTGCTAACAATCATAACATTGCCAGTTCAAATAAATATCGCGCGCACAAGCAACTAATTTCCTCGTTGGCGGTTCAAATAGCTAGTTTGTTATTGGAGCATTGACTCGTGAAAGTTTTATACACGATATTGATATGTTTTTTAGTTGCCGCAGGTGCTTTTGCGCAGGGTGATATAGGTTCAACGCCTACCACTCCGGCGGTCGAGGAGCTTTATCTTGCCAAGGACGACGGCAAAGGCAAAGCGGGTGAGCAGGTCGATGAATTTCGCACGACGGACGTGGCGATCTATTGCGTCATATTGCTCGATGCGACGACAAAAGTGACTGTAAAGATGAACTTTGTCGCCGTCAACGTGACAGGTGTTAAGGCCGATACAAAAGTCGTAACTGCCAGCTACACGACTAAAGAAGGTCAAAACCGGGTTAATTTCACCGGCCGCCCTGACGACAAATGGACACCGGGCAAATACCGCGTAGATGTGTTTCTCGACGGCAAGATCGCTAAAAATATCGAGTTTGAGATAAAAGGTGCAGGCGGCATAACCGCAACCGCTGCCAAATATTTCAACACGTCCGAAACACCTAAAACAAAACCACCCAAACCAGCTCGTAAACCATAGAAATTACAAACAGCCCGGTGTAAAAAAAGCACCGGGCTTTGTCAATTGGAACCAGGCAGTATCGTCATTAATCTAATTATTTGCCGTGGCTAACAGGCTTTTGATCTCGTCTATCTTTTCGCGGGCGGCTTTTTCGCCTAGAGTGATAAATTCCTCGCGTTTGCCGATCTGATCCTGACGGAGATGTGCGATGGGCGGTTCGATTACGATGTCGGCGTTCTTATGTTCGGTTTTGGTTAAGGCCCGCAGTAGAGCGAGCACAGACTGGACGGCGATCCCCGCACCGAGTTTTGATTCGTTTACAGAGGTAAATCCACACGCCAGCAGATCGACGGCGATGACGATGTCCGCACCCATTGCACGGAGCGTATCGACCGGCATAACAGAGGTGACGCCGCCATCTACTAGTCGGCGGCCATGCTCGTCTTTGACTGGTGCAAAGATGCCGGGAACAGCACAGCTTGCACGTATCGACGTGATAAGATCGCCTCTTTCAGACAGAACGACCGACTCGTTTTTGCCGAGGTCAAAGGCGACGCAGGAAAATGGCAGAGACATTTCTTCAAATCGCGTGACAGGGAAATGTTTTGTAAGCAGCGTGGCCAGCGGGGCACTCGACAGCAGCCCTCCAAATGCCAGCGACGGACGCATCGTATTCAGATATCGCGTCTCTTCAGCCATCGCGGCGATCTGATCGACCGACATTCCAGCTGCAAGGGCACCGCCGATGATCGATCCGGCGGACGTTCCGGCGACCATGTCGAATTTGATATTGTGCTCGGCAAA
>JAYVOS010000173.1:0-7297 GCA_043757775.1 Chloracidobacterium sp.
AAATATCGCTACGACATCGGAGCGAATGTCGAAGCGACAAGTCCCGCTCCCGCCGGACAGACATACGGTAAGACCTCACAGCGTGACTATGAAACGGCCACTGGAAGATTGCTAAAGGATTCTGTATTGGTTAACACGACTCTCAAGTATTACACCCGTTACGAATATCCAACCAACGGCATCGAGTCAAAAGTTTTTTCAACGATAATTGATACAAATAGCAGCACGAGTCTCGGCCCCGACACCGCCGACGAAGTCCTCTCCGAAAGCTGGACGGACGGAGCGGGACGCGTGAGAGGTTCGCGGACAGAGCATCCCGGTTCGACGGGCGGATGGTCGGCTTCGCAAACGGAATACGACATCTTAGGCCGTGTCAAACGGCAATCCGTTCCAACCGAGGTTTCAATCGCGTCGCCATACGACCCCGCACACTGGACGGCCGCAGGCGATGACTCTACTCGTGGTTGGATATGGAACTCAACTGAATACGACTGGAAAGGCCGGACGACGCGAACAGTTCCATCTGACACGACCGGCTCCGACGGCAAAGACACTCTCATCTCATACGCCGGCTGCGGCTGCGCGGGCGGCATGGTCACAACAATCCAGGGGCCGAGCGTTCCGCGTGACGATACCAGCGGCAATGCACGGCGTACGCAAAAGATGTATGCCGACATTCTTGGACGCGATGTTAAGACAGAGGTCTATGCATGGGACGGCACGACGGTCTACACGGCTACCGTCAACACCTTTAACGGACGCGACCAGATCACCAATACCCGACAATATGCTGGTTCGACATCGGCGACGACCTATCAGGACGTGACTATGACCTACGACGGTCACGCCCGAATGGCGACACGGCATTACCCTATCGAGAGTTCGGGTACATATACTTCGTGGGCATATAACACCAATGACAGCATCAACGAGATCATCGATCCTCGCGGTGCGATCACGGACTTTACATACAACTCACGCGGGCTGACAACCCAGATCGCCTACACGCCGCAGTCCGGCGGCGTAGATAGCCCAACTGTCGATTACACCTACGACAACCTCGGCAACCGTACCGGAATGGACACGGACGGCGTGAGCAACGTTACATACGCATACAATGAGCTTTCTCAGCTTACCTCCGAGACAACTGATTTCGACGATCTTGCGAGCAACTATTCGCTGTCTTATACATACGAACTGTCAGGAGCGTTGAAAACGATAACCGATCCTTTTAGTGCCGTGATCACTTATACTAATGACAAGACAGGGCGGCCTACTACTGTTACAGGCTCCAGCTACGGCGGGGTTACGGGCTATGCCAGCGGTGTGAAGTTTAGAGCCTTTGGCGGGTTGAAGGAAATGGCCTACGGCAGCGACGACAGTTCGGTAGTGAGCTATTCGTATAACGACAAGCTCCAGCCGAGCGCATATCAGTCAACATCTACCGTCCAATCAGGTGGTTATGTGCGAAAGGCTGCATATGATTATGCCGCGGACGGACAGGTTGGCTCGGTGGATAATATTAAAGACGGACGCTTTGACGAAACATACAAGTTTGATTATATGGGCAGGTTAACGCACAGCGAGTCCGGCCTGGTGACTAATGATAACTACGCGACGGTTCCTGCACACACTCAGACTCTGGCCTATGATGCGTTCAGCAACCTTGCCAGCCGGTCAACCGGTGTCTGGGGAGCTAGTTCAAGTTTTACTGCCTCTTACACAAACAATCGTAAGACCGGCGGTACGGAGATATTCGATGCGGCGGGTCACATACTTGACACCACGGGCAGTTCTACTAATTACGATCGCTGGACATTCGACGCTGCGGGTCGTTTGAAAGACCAGACATCGAGAAATCAGCATAATTCCGGCGGCTTTGCTTATATTCAGCAGCATGCAACAACTCAAACATCTGACGGAGACGGACGAGTCGTCAAACGATATGAGCATAGGGCTTTCACGACGGCTCCGCCGGGGACGACATATCCGGTTGACGAAACGCTCTACAATATACGTTCATCTGTGCTTGGCGGGGCTATTATAACGGAGATTAACGATGCGGGAGCCAAGAAGAAAACACATATCCTGCTGGGACAAAACGAGATAGCTCAACAGATAAATGCCCCATCTAACACAGTCATTTGGCGGCACATCGATCCGGTGACGGGCAGCCACAATTCTATTCTACAGAACGGCAGCATCTACGACGATGGAAGCGGAAGTTCGGAATTCGACGGGGAGCTAGAGCCGATGGGCGGTGCCATACCCGACTACGATCCGGCCAGCGATGCCTTTGACATTCCGCCACCATTTAAGGCCGGTGGCAGCGTTGCCCACGCCAGTTCTGAGTACGGCTGCACGTACAACGGCGGCCACATAAGCTGCAGTCTGGCACGTGCCATTGGAGAGAAGTTTGGCGTAATAAATGAATTCGGCAGCATATTGCAGGTTACTTCCACACGAGGTCACTACATATGGGACAAGGAAGGCTACGTGACGAACCACCGAATCGATGCCGGAGAGCCATACAGATGGGAAACGCACGGAGTAGTATTTACCAACGACCCGACTGTCTATATGACGAGTTTTAGTTGGATCGCTCTTGAGGGTGCGAGCCAGTCGGGGACCCAACAACAAACACTGTCAAATCCGAAAGATGATTTGGGGGAATTCCTAAATAAAAATCCTCATTGTTATGAGGTATGGGCTGGCCTTTTTGGGAATACGTCGACAAATGGCGACGATAACATCTATGATGCACCTACCATCGATCCGTGGAATGTACTGTTTAATGGCTTCAATATTGTTGATTTTGCGGCTGACCCAAGTGCCAAAAATAAACGGATGTCCGATTATGGCAGTCAAAACGATAGGAAACTGAGTGAAATTCGGGGCGCAGATGCTCTTACGATAGTAGAGTCCGGTACTATAGTCTTATTTGATTCATATCGATCTAGTAGTGGATCTACGACTGTAGTTGAACGTGGCCGTACCATGTTTCACGAGCCACTTTTTCATGGGTTGTTCGGATTTCTAGGCCACAACCAGATGGCAGATATATTAAACATTCCATACATTAAACCCGACCGCAATGCACTACAACCTTTCAAGGCTGGTGTTTTCACTCAAAACCCGCTTTTTAGAACCGACCGGGAGTATGACGACGCTCTTAACAAAAATGCGTCCGACGCACTTAATGGTTGGCTAGATAGTAACTGTGGAGCCCCGAGGTAAAGATTCCAGACCTATATATGGACTGGAATTATTTTTAAAAGTATGAAAAATCATTTTTTAGCAGTTGCAAAAATAACAATTTTGTTGATGACCTATCTAATTGTTCTTGGACAATCGTTCTCCGCTCGCGCGCAGGGAGAGAGAATCGAAAAGGTAGATTTACCATTTGATGCTGCGATTCTAAAAAATGATGTTCGCTCACCAGGCCTACGGGAAATCTATGTTGTTCTGCATAAGAATCATTTTAATGCGAAGGATCTAACGTTCTTTTTCAAAAAAACAGCGGAACGCTTTCCTCAGCCGTTAATACTAAGAATTACCACCTCAAGCACAAAAGATGACATAACCAATGCTTTTGAAAACGACCATCGTTCAGGGAGTGATATTCCCATAGAGGGTCTGACCGCTAAGTATCATCGAAATTCATACCGTGAATTTTTTTACTACATTACTGATGAACTGAATAGGCTATCTCACGTCCGTACAATTAAAGATGATACAAAGTCTAAGTCGGATTTAATCGAGGCGATCAAGGATGGTTATGAAGATCGTTTCAAGTTATTGATAAAAAGCGGTATCGATATCAATCTATTAGACGATTCGCATAATTCTGCATTGGCTTGGGCTTGTATATCACTTCAAAACGACTTTATCGAAACTCTTTTACAAAAAGGAGCAGACGTTAATCTGCCAAATAACCAAGGAGTTACGCCGTTAATGTACATTAGTATGACTACGGAAGCCGCATCATTACAATTATTAATTAAGGCTAGAGCTAACTTAAATCTTCGCGATAAAAGTGGCAATACTGCTCTTATGTATGCAGTTAACTTCAAAAGTGTCCAGAGTGTAAAAGAGTTATTGAGAAACTGCGCAGATAAAACAATAAAGAACGATGATGGACAAACCGCGCTTGACTTAGCCAAACAACTGAAAATACAAGAAATCATTGAACTTTTAATGTGAAAGAACGGGGTCATCTATGAAATTACCCCTTGAAGTCAAGCTCAGTTGTATCCGGCACACGTTTTGTGTTCAAAAGGCTAAATTTCATTACAACGCCGACTTCAAACCGCAGTCTATGGACAACAAGATTAGTAATGGCTTTGACCGCTCGTATGCCTATGATTTTGCAGGGCGGCTGTCATCCAATCAGTTTGGTTCATCGTACGGCAGACAGGTTTACGGACAGACTGTTGCCTATGACGCATTCTCGCAGATAACCAACCGGAGTACAGTATATTGGGGCAGCAGCCGCGGATTTGGGGCGACATATACAAACGGGCGAAAGACAGGCGGTTACCCAATACCTACATACGACGCGGCGGGTCACATACTTGACACCACGGGGAGTTCTACTAATTACGATCGTTGGACATTCGACGCTGCGGGTCGTTTGAAAGACCAGACATCGAGAAATCAGCATAATTCCGGCGGCTTTGCTTATATTGAAAGAACGGGGTCAGGCGAGCGATATTGCGATATGTGAAAGGAAACTACCATCGCGGGGCCGAGTGTTCCGAGGGACGATTATCCCGCTACAAATGCACGGCGGACGCAAAAGGTCTATGCCGACATCTTAGGACGCGACTTTAAGATAGAGGTCTATAACTGGGACGGTTCGACGGTCTATACTACGACGGTGCAGACGTTTAACGGACGCGATCAGATCACTAATACTCGGCAGTATGCCGGTTCGACATCGGCGACCACCTATCAGGACGTGACGATGACGTACGACGGGCACGGGCGAATGGCGACGCGGCATTATCCGATAGAAAGCTCAAGCACGTATACAAGTTGGGCATATAACGCCAACGACAGCATCAGCGAGATCATCGACCCTCGCGGTGCGATCACGGATTTCACTTATAATTCACGCGGGCTGACGACCCAGATCGCTTACACTCCACAGTCCGGCGGCGTGGATAGCCCAACTGTCGATTACACCTACGACAATCTCGGCAACCGCACGGGAATGGATACTGACGGCGTAAGCAATGTTACTTATGCATACAACGAGCTTTCACAACTGACGAGTGAAACGACGGATTTCGACAAATGAACTGGGTCTGACCTGCGATATTTTAACGGCTACGGCCTGCCGTGAAGAGACGGGGTCAGACACTGCGATTCCGGAATAGAAAAGGCTCCGCACATTTCGAGCGAAGCCTTTTCAGGTGTTAATCCCGTCGTTAGAGCCTGCCGGATCTGACAAGCAGATCCAGTCGCTACTGCTCCGGGTTGTCACAAGAGGCGAGCCGGGATGGTGGAGATCCAGTCCAGGGGGCACAACTTCGCAGCAGGTTACGGGCAAACTAGTTGCCGTCGTCGGGGATGATCTCGACTTTGACGTTGAAAGTGCCGGTGTTGTCGTCGAGGTTGCCTTCGTTAATGCCCAGGAATAGGGCTCCGTCGCGAGTGGCGACAAATTCACGTTCCGCTCCGACGTAGATGAAATCATTATTGTCGTCGCCGATGACCGCGAGCAAAGCCCCAGTTGCGACATTTTTGAGCAGCTTTTGGCCGTCTTCGAGTTCGGGCAGGCCGGACGGAGTCGAGCTTTTTCCTTTGCCGAGCGATACCTTGCCGTCGCCGGTGATGCGAATGTGTTGTCCTTTTTTCACGACCCAGCCGGAGTTTGTCCAGCCGTTCGAAGTGTTGTTTGCCAGCACACTGACCGTCCATTCGATGGGCTTCATCTTGTCATTAGAATTAGCTGGCGTATTATTTGTGGAATTATTAGGACGTGGCTGTTGAGGCTTTGTCGCTGGCTGATTATTAGCCGCCGGGTTCTTCGTCGGTGTCGATGGGATGGTTATGATGACGGGCTCGTTATAAGAGGCGTTTCTGTTTGTCGGTGTCGTCTGTGGAGTCGTGGCAGGCGACTCGAAAAGGATCGATTTGATCTCCGATGCCATAAAGGTCAACTCGCGCCGTCGCGAGCCTTCGCCTATCGCGACGACAAATTTGCCGCTGTCAAAGCTTACGATTTTGCCTTTGATAATGCTGCCGTCCTTGAGACGAACAGTGTCGCCAAACGCGATTACAGCGAGCGAAACGATCAAAAGCAGGGAGCTGAGAATACGAAACGAATTTGTTCTAAACGTCATAACTCCTCCAAACTGACAAACGAAACTAACTTTTGAATTTATGTGTAAATCGGTCTAAATCAAGTGACCGCAAGAAAGGATGATGTTTTTACGGATTGAGTTGCAATATTTGCGCGTGATGTAAATTCAAAAGCTGATAATACACAATTTTGTTAATGTTGTAAATGAATTTTTATCGCGTAGGTTATTGAAAGCAAAACCCTTGTTGGTTTCGCGCTATTGGCTAACTCTTAAAAGCTCTGCGGTGCTCCATGCCTGAGCCGGACAGCCTCGGGGAATATGAGGTGCGTCTGCGTCAAAGATCTCCGACACTTGACCGAGAGCAGAACTCAAAAGATGCGTTCGAAATCCGGCAAGCATCGCGCTGATCTTTTTATCGAGGCCTTTTTCTCCGGCATGGACATTGCGGTAAGCATCGACGAAACCGCCGATCAGCCAACCCCAGACAGTGCCTTGATGATACGAACCATCTCGTTGCAAAGGCGACCCGATATAGATTGGAGCATAATGCGGATCGTGAGGCGAGAGCGAACGCAAACCTACGGGTGTGAGTAGCTCGGCCTCGACCTTATCGACTACTGCACGGGCGTGTGCAGGGTCAATAATGCTGTGTGGCAGGCTGACGGCAAATATCTGATTTGGCCGGACGGACCCATCTTTTTCGTCACCGTTGACCACATCATAGAGACAATTTTCGGCGGCGTTCCAAAATTGTCCGTTAAAACTATCGCGTGCAATGGCAGCCATTTCGAAGTATCGCGGTTGTTTTTCTTCGTCGCCGAACCGCGTCGCAAGATCGCTCATAATACACAGCGCGTTATACCAAAGTGCCTGTATCTCAACTGGCTTGCCGGTACGCGGGGTGACGACCCAGTCGCCGATCTTCGCGTCCATCCACGTCAATTGCACGCCGGGTTCGCCCGCGTATAGCAGACCGTCGCTATCAA
>JAYVOS010000174.1:0-7290 GCA_043757775.1 Chloracidobacterium sp.
CAATTCGACATCATCCCAACCGCCTTTTGGACCATAGAGGGCGGTTATTTTTTTGTCTACGGTTATTGTTGAAAAGTCTTTGCCGTCACGCTCCGAAAACAAGACGATATTCTCACCCTTATTTTCAGCAAGCACTTGGTCGAACGCCG
Organism: Chloracidobacterium sp.; assembly: GCA_043757775.1. Lineage (GTDB taxonomy): Bacteria > Acidobacteriota > Blastocatellia > Pyrinomonadales > Pyrinomonadaceae > OLB17. Next base: position 150 of record JAYVOS010000174.1, read on the forward strand.
CAGGTTCGCCGATCGACATCAGCTTTGCACGGCCGGTCTGTTTGGTGGCTTCCATCGCAATCCGCCGCCAGCGGTCCATGCGTTTCACGGCGTCTTTGAGCTTTACGTCGCAGCGGATGGTGTTCATCGGGATGAGCCGCGTCACGCCGAGCTCGACCGCTTTTTGAATTATTAGATCATATTTTTCGCCATTCAAAATAGTCGTCGCGACCGTTATCTCAAGCGGCGATTCCAGCGAAGCGGGCTCTATTTCTTCTACAACTGACAGCTCCGAGCTTTTCTTGCCGATCGCGGTTATCGTACATCGAAACTCTTGCCCTTCACCGTTAAATACGGATATTTCTTCGCCTACACGTAGCCGCAGCACGTCACGCAGATGCCGCGTCTCATCAGCGTCTAATGCCACGCTACCGTCTGAAAAACTGTCTTTTGGTGCAAAAAATCGCCTCATATGAAACTTATGAATTTTTAACGTATATCAAAGAAATTCTTAACGCAAAGTCGCAAAGACCGCAAAGGAAGATAAGTAAGAAGAAATACTTTTCTTCTTTGCTCATCTTTGCGTCCTTCGCGTCTTTACGTTAAACCTCAGGTTTTATCTGCCCAAATTTCTCCACAAACTGAGCCGACCGCCGCCGCAGATCGACCCAGCTGTCGAATATCTCCGGGGTCTGCAGCCAAACGGTAAACCATTCGGCGATCTCGGCGTTTGTCTGACGCGTCGCATCGTCAATTCTTGTGCGTTCGGCGGTCTCGAGAGCCTGCTGCTTGCCCGATAATGCAGTGTCGCGGACGTGCCGCAAGCCCTCTTTGTCGCCCTCGCTCTTGTATTTACGCCGCAGTGAGTCGAGATTTCGCAGCGACGTTAATGCACTCTTAAAATCGCTGACGTCGAGCACATTGCGAAACGCCGCGTCATACGGACGGTTCGCGGTCCTCGCCAGATACAGCTCCATTATCTCAGAATGCCGCAGATCCGCGCCCTCGTCCGCCAAAAGACGTGCGATACGCATAGGCGATTCGACGGCTTGTTTGCCGTATTGCTCTTGAACGACCACCTCTATCGCCTCGATCTCAGCCGCACCGACATTTTCACAATCGAGCTTTTCCCAAACTTCGATTATCAGGTCGGTCTTATTTCGCGAAATGAACATAGGCGAGTCTTAACAACAAAAATATTAATAGGATAGACAGGATAAACAGGATAGAGCAAATAAATCTCGAGTCCCGATAACTACTCTTCAAATCCTGTACACCCTGTCCATCCTGTTAGAAACCCTTCTAATTATCGGTTACTTATTCTTCGAGACAGTAGCGATCAGCTCCGTCGATGAATGATCTTTCGGGTCGCCGACGATCGCAACTTGGCCACCGACCTCTCGGATAATGTCGCGTTCGGGCACGCTGTCAGTAGTGTAATCGGTGCCTTTTGCGTGAAAGTCAGGGCGTATCGCACGTATCAATTGCTCGACCGTCGGCTCGTCAAAAATGGTCACGAGATCGACGCACTTTAGCGAAGCTATCATCTCCGCACGTTCGTTTTCAGGCATGAACGGCCGCCCCTCGCCCTTTAGTTCCAGTGCCTGCTTATCCGAATTTACACCAACGACCAGCACATCACCGATAGCTTTTGCCCCTGCGAGATAACGCACATGCCCTACGTGCATAAGGTCAAAACAGCCGTTTGCAAGCACGATCGTCGAGCCATTTTCGCGTGCGGCCGTGACCCGCTCGACGAGCTCGTCACGCAGTAGAATTGGAGCCGTAGCGTCTGACATTATTTGGTGTGATTTGAGATGGCGGAATCTGCGTTTTCGTTTATTGAGTCGATCAACTCCGTCGGGCTGATCGAAGCCGTACCTTTTTTCATCACGACGATGCCGCCCGCGTGATTTGCGACTCTCGCTGCGTCGGCAAAACTCAAACCCGATGCCAGCCCCAGAGCAAAAACCGCGATCACCGAATCGCCCGCACCTGTAACATCGACCGGCTCGGCAGACCCGACTGCGGCAATGGTCAATGGAGCCGCATCATTCGTAAACAGCTGCATTCCCTGATTGCCGTTTGTCACGAGCAGGGACTCAAACTCGAGCCGTGCCCGAAGCTGTTCACAATCGTCCGCCGTAAAATTTACACCTAGTATCTGCTCGACCTCGTCGCGATTTGGCGTCGCACTTGTAATGTTAGAATACTCAGCCAGCCGAAAACGCGAATCGACGACCAGCGGTATCTCTCTTGCTTTCGCTATCGCCAGAGCGTCTGCAAACAGTTCCGGAAACACCGCCCCGTAATTATAATCAGAGATGATAATGGCGTCAGCCGTCTTGCCTGCCGCAGCAAGATTTTCCCGTAATTGCTGCTTCAGATCGTCCGCGACCTGCGGCGACGCTTCGTAATCGATGCGTATCACCTGCTGTCGTGCCGCGTAATGCTGGCCGGCGAGTACGCGAATTTTTGTCGTCGTCGTGACCGAATCGTCAATAACGACCCGCCCGGCATCGACGCCTTTTTCGCGTAGGGAATTTAGCAGCAATTCGCCGTTCGCATCGCGTCCCGCAAAACCCATCAAAACGGATTTGCCGCCCAGCGAAGCGACATTGACCGCCGCGTTCGCTGCCGAACCGGGCACCGTCTGCGTATCGTCGTGACGCAGGATAAAGACCGGAGCCTCGCGAGAGACACGCGAGATGGTGCCATTCAGAAATTGATCGGCAACGAGGTCGCCGACTATGACGACCGTTTTCTGCGGAAATGTCTCTGTGATGGTTTTGCGGATATCTGCCATTGCGTTCGTAAATTACTAATATAATACCTCACAAGACACAAAAATGGCCGAAGTCTGTAAGGCCTCGGCCGCTTTTGTTTTAAATATGAACGCAGCTTTTAATGTGTGTCGTAGCTCGCGATCGGATAGTCATTAGATACGCCAAAGGCAGTATTGACGGTCGTGTTGGTCAGGCTCTGCTTGACCGAAAATATCCCCGTCGCGTTTTGCCAGATAGCGATGTCGGTCTTGCCGTCGCCGTCATAATCGTTTTGAGCGTTATAATCGGTGCCTGTCACGCCAAATGTGACAACGACTGCGGTCGTGTCCGAACTGCGGCGGATCAACCACGTGAGCGGATCGGTCTGTAGTTTGCCCTCGCGAAGCACAGCATAATCCGTCTTGCCGTCGCCGTCATAATCGCCTGGAATAACGAGATCGGTGCTTAGCCCCCACACGACATTTTCCTGTAGCCCGTCAGAGCTTCTTTTCGTGATAAATACGCCAGTGTCCGTTGCGGTCAGGCCTGCCCTGTGAACCGAGATGTCGGCTTTGCCGTCACCATCGTAATCTCCGGGAGCCGTATAATCTGCAGCGACACCCCAATTCGTCGTTTCAGTGACGTTTGCAGTATCGAGAGGATTGACGGTGCTCTTGCGGATGATCCAATTCATCACACCGCCTGAGCGGTTAACGACGGCGAGATCGGTCTTATTATCGCCGTCATAATCACGTGCGACAGGTTCGTCACCGGTCGAGCCAAAATCAATAATATGCAGGACACCAGTACTACTATAGGTGATATACCATTTATGCTCGGTGTCACGAAAAACAGCCAGATCGCCTTTGCCGTCGCCGTCGTAGTCACCGGGAACTAAATAGTCCTTGCTGGCAAGTGCATATGGCGTGTCGAGAACGCCGCCGCCGCTCAGCTTTGCCTGCCATCTGTTTGTAGCCGGGTGTAAGACCGCGAGATCAGCTTTGCCGTCTTGGTCATAATCCATTGCGATGCGTTGTTTATTGATAACGACGTTTAATCTACGAGCGCCTCTGGGTCTTAGAATATCATTCGCAGCTGCCGTCGAGGCCGCATTAGATGTGACAACGACCTGTCTCGTGGATATAACAATCGGGCGTGACTTTTTCTTTTGTTTACGCTTTGTTTGCGAAAACGCTGGAAGAGCGATCATTAATAAAATTGCGGTAAGTAATACTATTTTGCCGCTTTTGGCCAACATATTTCTCATTATAATAACCTTAAAACTGTCGTGTTAGATGCACATCCCGCGATCGGGGTTGGAACACACGATATAACTTAATTACCTCGGCTTCGGTAAATAACCGTAAAAGCTTGCCCGCCGATCATTATAATCCCCATCCTGCGTCCGCGTGGCTGGGCTGCAACCTGAATACCGACTGTACCGTTACCGCTCGATGGATTGCCGTTGGTTATCGTGATCCACCCCACGTTGCTTTTGACCGAATAATCACAGTTTGGCAATGAAGCGACATTGATCGAATATGATCCCCCAGATGGAGAAACAACCATACGACCGACCGTATTAAACGTGCAGACCGTCGGATTTTGCATTGCTTTGAACACATTCAAGCGGCCGCCCGTTTTTACAATGCCGTTCCACGCCGCCAGAACGTCCACGTTATTCAGCAGCGAAGCCTTTAACGAAGCTACTGAAAGATCCGGACTGTAGGCTGACAGCAAGGCAACCGCGCCGGCCACGTGCGGCGTCGCCATCGACGTACCGCTAAAAGTGCTATAACCGGTCGGCACAGTACTCAGGATGCCCTGACCCGGAGCCGCCAGGTCGACCGATATTGGACCATAACTTGAGAAGCTTGCCCGGGCATCGGTGCTAGTCGATGCTGCTACCGCGATTATACTAGGGCTCGTATAGACCGAAGGATAAGAGGTTGTGGGATTTATGTCGTTATTGTGATTATCATTACCTGCCGCGAAAACATTTACTATACCTGCGTCACCCATTGCATCGATTCCGTCTTTGGTCGCTTGATCGTAACCGCATGCCTCGGTGCAGCCGCCGTAAGAATTATTCGTAGCTCGAATGTTAATGCCGCGAAGCTTCATCATGCGTATGTAGCTATAAGCATTGACGAGCATCGCCGATGTAGTGTCGTCACCACCTGGCGGATTATTGTTATTGAAGATCTTGATCGTCATGAGCTTGACGTTCCAGTTCACGCCCACCACTCCGACCAAGTTGTTTCCTACGGCTCCGATCGTACCTGCCGTGTGCGTCCCGTGTGATCCGGAAACTCCGCTATCGAGATCAATTGGATCCGAGTCGTTAAATCGAAAGTCCCAACCGTAATAATCATCGATGAACCCGTTTCCGTCGTCGTCAACTCCATTTCCAGCGATCTCGCCCGGATTGATCCACGCATTTGGTGCGAGGTCCTGGTGCGTATAACGCATTCCCGTATCAATATCCGCAACAACCACATCCGAACTGCCGGTCGAAAGGTCCCATGCCTGCGGTGCCCCGATCTTGGTCAGGCCGTACATTCCCGTGCTTGTAAATTGTGGGTCGTTAGGCGTGGCGAGCAGGTGGTAATAGTAGTTTGGCTGAGCGTATTCGATGCCTTGAAGACTAACATACTGGCTGATCGCGGACTTTACATCAATTTCGGCGGGGAGTTGGACACGCTGCCAACCTGTGTCTGCGAGGTTTTCGAGCACTTTCGAGCCCATTTCGACATTTGCGAGACGAGCAAAACTCGATTCTCCGCCGCCGGTGAATTTAACAAGCAATTCGCCCGGAACATAAGGTTCTTTAGACGTCGCGGTAAAATCGGCAGCATCGTCTCTCGGGGCTTTGCGTCGATCTTGTGCCGTCACAACACCGAAAACGACGACGCACATCAGTGCCGTCGCCGTTAAAAACGTTCGTGTTGAAAATGACCTACTTCGCATAACAACCTCGAAGAATCAATAAAAATGGGGCGGCTAGTGGGGCTCGAACCCACGACCTCCTGAACCACAATCAGGCGTTCTAACCAACTGAACTATAGCCGCCATATCTTGATTTTGGATTTTGGATTTTAGATTGCGGATTTTAAGAATTTCTTAATTTAATCCAAAATCACCAATCCAAAACCCAAAATCGACTTTACCCCCGGCAGGGCTCGAACCTGCGACCTACGGCTTAGAAGGCCGTCGCTCTATCCAGCTGAGCTACGGGAGCGCATAAAAGAGCAACTTCTGATGTTAGCGATTGTGGGTCCTGAAGTCAACTTTTAAGCCGTCGTAGCGCGTCTTTCACTGATCTGTGCAAGCATCTGTTCAAACACCTCTGCGAGGTCGAGTTCGCTCGTGTCGATCACGACGGCGTCGTCCGAGATGGTCAGCGGCGAATCTTCGCGGGAAACATCGCGTTCGTCACGCTCATTGATCTCGGCGAGTGTCTGCTCGTATGTCGAGATGCGGCCCTTTGACTGATCCTCAGTATAGCGGCGGCGTGCGCGTGCTTCGGGCTTTGCGGTAAGAAAAAATTTGATGTCGGCGTGCGGAAAAACAACGCTGCCGATGTCGCGGCCCTCGAGCACACAGCCATTGGGAGCAGCATTGCCGATGATCCGCTGATGCTCGACCATTATTCGGCGAACTTCCGATATCGTCGATACGACCGATGCCGACTGTGCAGCGTCGAGTGTGCGGATATCGACCGAAACGTCTTCGCCGCCGAGCATTACCTTCATCGCGTCGGGCTCGCCGATCAGGTCGATCTCGGCGTTTTCGGCAATATCAGCTATGCGGTCGATGTCGCGAAAGGGAACTCCGGCACGCGTCACGGCCAGCGCGACGGCACGATACATCGCACCGGTGTCGAGATAAAGTAGGTTCAGTTTTTTAGCGAGCATCTTCCCCAAAGTGGATTTACCCGCTCCGCTGGGGCCGTCGATGGCGATAATCATTTACGATAGTTTATTTTATTACGGATTGACTGTCTAAGCTGATAATGCTTCTCGCGCTGATCTAGAGGCTTCGGCCTCCAGACGGCTGCAATTCGACAGTCAGTTCACCGTGTTTAAACGACAGTTGGCCCTTTACGACCTTTCGCGTCGCTTTATCGATCCAAATGTTGTTGTAAAAGTTTTTCCAAAACGATTCCGGATCGAATTCTCTGTTCCCGGCGCGTTTTTTTGTTTTGATAGTACCGTCCTTATTGTATTTGATCTCCTCGGTCTCATCTGCGAGTTTGTAGCAATCGAATTGGCCGGCGGCGATCGACACTATTTCAGAGCCGACAACCCTAAGGGTTCGTTTGCTAAAACGAATTACAGGCTTGTTAGAATTTTCTTCCCTATCGATCTCGACACAGCCAAATGATCCGGTAAACG
>JAYVOS010000175.1:0-7285 GCA_043757775.1 Chloracidobacterium sp.
TAACAAATATCCGTTGCTGCTAGTTCTTTTTTGGAAGATCGTTCCGCCGTGTGGAAGCGATGTAGGATTTATCCAAGCTTCGATTGTTAAATTGCTGCCGCCGTTTTGATTGGCATTGTGCGGAACGGAAATTTGGTCGTCCACGCCGTCGAATTGAAAACCTTGTCCGACTTTGCCGTTTCCAAAAAATGCGCCGTTTTGCAGCGTCGCGTTCTTTGCACTCTGCAAATCGTTCGCGTTGCCGTCGCCCGCATACCACGCCGCGATGTTTGCCGGAACTGTTGACTGCACCTTATATTTTCCGGCAAGTCCGGCGTTGGCGATCGATTGAATCTCTTCCGCAGACAAGACGCGATTGTAAATTGCAGTTTCATCAACCGAGCCGACAAAGCGTGAACCTGGACCAGCCCCAACGAGTAGCGGGTTAGTGTCGAGTTGCGCTAAAGTTCCGATTGTCGTCGTTTTAGAAGCATCCAAAACGCCGTTGATATACATTTTGATAGTCGTTCCGTCGTAGGTGACGGCGACGTGCGTAAAGGTGTTGACCGGAATTCCGCTTGTGCTGGACAAAGTATCGAATGTTGAATCGTTCCCAATCCTTGCCGCAAGCTGGCGATTAGTGTTAGTAAAAGTGGAGTTAAGGAACATCGAATAAGGCTGACCGCCCGCTGTACTCTGGTTACCCTTATATAGAAAGAAATTGAAACCGCCCGTGCCGATGTCGGAATTAATCCACGCTTCCATCGTCAAGGCGTTCGTCGGTCGCAGTGACGGCGAATCGGGAACTGTGATGTAGCTGTCAGATGTCCCATTGAATCTAAAACCTTGTCCGACTTTCCCGACCGCAAAGCCCGCCGTGCTTTGCAGTGTGCCGTTATTTCCGCCGCCGGACGAATCGCGTCCGTCGCCGTCGCCCGCGAGCCACAAAACCTGATTGTCCGGCGCGACGGTCGCGATCGGCTTGCATTTCCCGGTTGTTCCGGCGTTGAAAATCGCCGCTATCTGCGGTGCCGACAACGGACGGTCGTAAATCGCGAGTTCGTCGATCGCGCCGAAGAATATGTTGTCGGTCTGAGCGTCGCCGCGCGAGCCAATTGCCGCGTTCGTCGCAAAGCTGAATTGCGGCGCGTAATTGACCGGCGTATCAGCAACGCCGTCAAGATAAAATGTCGTTTGACTTCCCGACCGCACGACCGCGACGTGATGCCAATTTGTATCGGTGATCGTGAAATTCGGCGTGTTGACCTGCGAAATGCCGACAAGCGACAAGCCGAGTTTGTTCGTCGGCTGGTCAATCAAAAAAGCGTAGCCGTTTTGCCCGTATGCGAAAAAAATTCCCGCCGGACTGCCCGGATTCCCCGAATTCGTCACGACGCTCGAACTCGATCTTTTGATCCAAGCCTCGATCGTAAATTCCTGCAGCCGCAAATTCGCCGGATTACCGACAAAAACGCGGTCGCCATTGTTTCCGGCAAGCTGAAAGCCTTGTCCGACTTTGCCTGCCGAATATGTAACGCCGTTTTGCAATGTCCCGTTGCTCCGGGAACGCGCGTCTAACGCGTTGCCGTCACCCGAATAGGCGGAAACCAACCCGACCGGCACGGTCGCGCAAGTTTGTGCCAATACCTGAGCCACAATCCCAGACACAAGCAATATAATTAATGCTGCCAAACTCGATCTCGTTAAAAAATATGATCTGTGTACGTTCATTTCAATTCTCCCTCAATTTTCTAAGGCTTTTATCGACACGTCACTGCTGACAAATTTTGCTTTCAACCAATAGGGCGAGAAAAAGCGCAAAAAGCGCCCAATTCTTTTTTGGCAGCCGGAAACTTCAATTTGCTATAATCACGGTAACGCATTTGAAATGGCAGATAAGGAAAAAAACGACGTTACTGTATTGCTCAATCGCATCGGCGACGGCAGCCAAACGGCGGCCGGCAAGTTGTTGGAGCTTGTTTATCCCGATCTGCGCCGCCTCGCCGGGGCCTATATGCAAAACGAACGGAGCGACCATACGCTGCAGGCGACGGCGCTTGTGCACGAGGCGTATATCCGGCTGGTCGATTGGGAAAATGTCAGTTGGCAAAATCGCGCCCATTTTTTCTCGGTCGCGTCCGAGGTAATGCGTAAGGTTTTGGTCGATCACGCCCGAGCAAAGAAAGCTCAAAAACGCGATGGCGGCCAAAAGATCATTCTCGAAGAAGCCGTGAGTCTTGCAGATTCAAAACAGATCGACCTGATGGCTCTGAATGAGTCGCTCGAGACACTCGAAAAACTCGATCCGCGACAGGCCAAGATCGTCGAACTTAGATTTTTTGGCGGGTTATCGATCGAAGAAACGGCATATATTCTCAGCGTTAGCGAAACGACCGTGAGGCGTGAGTGGACATTTGCGAAGGCGTGGTTTCAACGCGAACTAAAGGAAGGCGTTTGAGCAATGGACACGGACTGGGACAGGATCAAATCCATTTTTGCCGATGCGGTCGCACTTCCCGCCGAGAGTCGCGAGTTGTATTTAGCTCATGAATGTAACGGTAACGATGCCTTGTCCGCCGAGATCAGATCGCTGCTCGCCGCCGCAGATGAACCAGATAACCTGATCGAAAACAACGCGCTAGACCTAAATTCGACACTTGCCACCGAGCGAAAAACGTATGCCAACAAACATTTTGGTAATTACCGGATAATTCGCGAGATCGGCAGCGGCGGGATGGGGGCCGTATTTCTCGCTGATCGTGATGACGGCGAATTCACCCACCAGGTCGCCCTTAAGATCGTCCGCCAATCGGTCGCCGACCGCAATATTATCGAGCGTTTTCGAAGTGAGCGGCAGATTCTCGCAAATCTCAATCATCCCAACATCGCCGTTCTCCATGATGGCGGCATCAGCGATAAGGGAGAGCCGTTTCTCGTAATGGAGTATGTCGATGGCACGACATTAATGGAATACTGCGAACAAAACCAGTTGGAAATTCCCGAGTTGCTGCACCTTTTCCTTAAAGTTTGCTCTGCCGTCGCCTATGCACATAGAAATCTGGTGGTTCACCGCGACATTAAGCCCTCAAATATCCTCGTAACAACGAGTGGGGAGCCGAAATTGCTTGATTTTGGCCTCGCCAAAGCATTCGAATCCGATACCTCCAAAACGCAGACCGCATTGCGAGCTTTTACACCGGCTTACGCCTCGCCTGAACAAATTGAGGGCGGCATCATTACCACCGCTAGCGATGTTTATTCTCTAGGCGTCGTCTTTTATGAATTGCTGACCGGTATCAAACCGCTAAGCTTCGAAAACTGTAGCTACGAAGAAATAATCGAAACGATCCGAAACGCCGAACCCGCCAGGCCGAGCGCTGTTTCCATCCCGGGTAAGAGTCACCTTTTAAACCAAGGGCGGCATGGCGACCTCGACAACATCGCCCTCACCGCCCTCCGCAAAGAGCCTGACCGCCGCTATGCCTCGGTCGAGGATTTTGCAAAAGATATCGAACTCCACCTCGCCGGTCGCCCCGTTTCGGCACGTCCAAACACATTCAGTTATCGGGCCGGCAAATTTGTAAAGCGAAATAAGATTATCGTGGCGGCAGCGTTGATCATCCTGATCTCCCTCGTTACAGGGGCGGCATTTGCATCCTGGCAGGCAACTGTCGCTCGCAACGAACGTGACCGGGCACGACTCGAAGCGGAGAAGTCGGCGCGAGTCAGCGAGTTTCTCCAAAAGTTAATGCTTACGGCCAGTCCCAACTGGAACTCACCCGGCTTCGGCAAGAGTAGTGATGTCACGCTCATCGAAGTGATTGACGAGGCCGCTCAGCGTGTCGACACGGAGTTTGCAGAACAGCCCGAGTCGTTGGCAAAGATGCATCACAGTCTGGGACTCGTTTACACCTATAGAGGACGGTACGACGAGGGTGAAATGCAGTTGCGCGCCGCCTTTGAGACATCCCGCAATCTCTACGGCGAAGAAAACCCGGAAACCTTACAACACGCCCGCGACCTCGCCGCTGTCCTGATGCTGAGGGGCGATTACGCCGAGGCTGACGCCCTTTTTCAGAAAGCTCTCATCACCTATCACACGCTTCTCGACGGAGGAAACAAGGAGAGAAACACCTCGATCGGATTAGCGGGGACGCTGAGCGATGTCGGATTCTTGCTCCGGCTGAAGGGCGAGCCGCAAGCCGCCGAGCCTTTTTTACTCGAGTCGTTGAGGCAGTCCCAAGACTTCACAGGAGGAGAGCGAGCGGTCGTCGCAATCCCACTAGCTCACCTCGGCATGGCACGTTACGACCAAGGAGACTTGGACGGTGCGGAGAAATACGTGCGCCAGTCGCTGGCGGAATTTCAAAGTCTGCCCGGTAATACGCGGATGGAGTCGGGGCGCAGTCTGCTCAATCTCGCCAGCGTCCTCACGGCCCGCGGCGACTACGTTCAAGCAGAGATTCAGCTCCGCTCATGTTTAGAGCTTTACCACCGGTTGCTCGGCGACGAGCATCCGTACACGACGAACGCTCTGAGTCAACTCGGAGAGCTGCAACGACTCAAAGGCGACTATGCCAGCGCTCAAGAGACGACCGCTACAGCCCTCGCCGTTTACCGCCGCACGATGCCCGCCACCTATCCCAACTTGGCTTACACTCTCACCACGCTGGGCTTAATTCTGGCCACACACGATCAATTCGCAAGCAGCGAAAAAAACTTACGCGAAGCGTTGGCAATTCGCGGGCGCGTTATGCGCGAAGACTTTTGGCTCGTCGCTGAAACGAAAGGGGCACTCGGTCAAGCCCTGTTAGACCAGAAAAAATTTGTCGAGGCCGAACCTCTTATCCGTCAAAGTTATGCAAGCCTTTTAATGTCACAAAAGACAGAAAACGGACGTGTAAAACTTGCCAAAGCAAGGCTTGATAGTTTGGAAGCTGCATTGGCTCGCAACAGACCAAATTGAGTATCCCTTTAATACCGCATCCGCCAATACTTGTTTTGACACTCGGCATTATAGAATTAAACAGATATGGAATTTGAAATGATCATCGCGATGGCTATTTTGCTCGCTTTGGTTTTTTTAGCAACGGTGGATTCGGCGTTTTCGCATCTTTCGGATGTCGTATTGCGGCGTATTTCGACTGATGAAGAGTTTGGCGATAAAAAGAATTCAACCAAATTCCTACGTGAGGTACTCGAAAATCGTCCTCGATTTCGCTTTGCTCTCTCCTCGGTGATTCAGATCCTTCTCATATGTTTTACCGTTCTTTTGACGGTGATCATCTCCGAATTCAACTTATCAAAAACAAAGCTCTTGATATCCGCTCTTGTGATTGGTGTCATCGCGACTGTGCTTTTTCGGCAGATCATTCCGAGGATGTTGGTCCATAACAACACCGAGCGAAAACTGCTGTTTTTACTGCCGGCGATCCGCCCGGTTTATATAATCGTCTCATTCTTTGTGGAGCCGCTGGCGACCCGGTCAAAGGCTCGTCAACGGCTTGAAAATACACTATCACCCGACTCGTCCGACGAAAGATCCGATGACAATGCCGAAGATTTCCAGGCCTTGATGGAGGTCGGTGAGGCTGAGGGCATCATCGAAGAAGAAGAACGCGAAATGATCGAGACAATGGTTGAGTTCGGCGATACACGTGCCGGCGAGATCATGACGCCGCGGACGGGCATTATCGCTGTTCCCGTCGGCACACCGATCAAAGACGCCCGCGACGTAATGATCGAAGAAAAATATTCGCGCCTGCCCATTTATCGCGACAGCATCGACTCTATCGAGGGCATGATCTATGTCCGGGATCTTTTGGCCGCACTTGCGGGTGGCCGTAAAGAAGAACCTGTTGAAAATATCGGTCGCGACACGTTCTTTGTGCCGGAAACTATCACTGCCTCAGAGCTGCTCAAGACAATGCAAGCCAATCACGTCCAGATCGCGATCGTCATCGACGAATACGGCGGTGTAGCCGGGCTCGTCACCGTCGAAGATATTATCGAAGAGCTTGTCGGCGAGATCGAAGACGAAGATACCGGACACGAGGAGATCATCGAGATCATCGAGGGCGATGATGGATATTTCGACGTGCTAGGCTCGACCGAGATCGATAAGGTCGAACGCATCTTTGACCTCGATCTCGAAGACGAAGATTACACTACGATCGCCGGCCTAGTTACTTCGGAAGCTGGGTACGTGCCTAAAGTCGGCGAACAACTTGATCTCAAAGGCCTTGCCATCGAGATCATCGAAGCCGACGAAAAACGGATTACGCTCCTCAGACTAAGAAAGAGTGAACTAGCAGTCGAGGAAGACGAGCCAGGCGAGGAATAGGCTATAATCAAATAAATTAATTTTTGGAGAAAATATTATGGCGATACGATTAGGCGACGAGGCACCGGATTTTACGGCGGAGACGACGCAGGGGACAGTTAATTTCCACGAATGGCTGGGCGATAGCTGGGGCGTATTGTTTTCGCACCCTAAGGATTACACGCCTGTCTGCACGACGGAGCTCGGCATGGCGGCAAGCCTCAAGCCGGAATTTGATAAGCGTAACGTCAAGGTCATCGGCCTCAGCGTCGATCCGCTTGATTCGCATTTTGGCTGGGAAAAAGACATTGAGGAGACGCAGGGCACGGCGGTTAATTTCCCCATGATCGCCGACAGCGACCGCAAGGTCGCCGACCTCTACGACATGATCCACCCAAACGCCAACGACACGATGACCGTCCGCTCGGTATTCGTCGTCGGCCCGGACAAAAAGGTAAAACTGACGCTAACATACCCCGCAAGCACGGGCCGCAACTTTGCCGAGCTGCTCCGTGTGATAGATTCGCTCCAACTCACGGCACAATACAGCGTCGCGACCCCCGTAAACTGGCAGGACGGCGACGACTGCATCATCGTCCCGAGCGTCACCAACGAAGCCGCCAAGGAGAAATTCCCCAAAGGCTGGAACGAGATCAAACCATACCTGCGAGTAACGCCGCAGCCGAATAAATAAGATACAGCCCGCGAAATATGCGAAATACGCGAAATAAGGAACCTCACTTTCGCGTATTTCGCGGGTAATAAGATTTCTATGAAGTTACACGCAGACATTTCAGGCACAAAACACGAGGTCGAGATAAAGCGAACTGACGATTCGATTCACGCTGTCGTTGACGGACGCGAATACACGCTTGATATCTCGCAGCCGGAGCCTGGGCTTTATGTGCTTCGGGATGGCTCTAAAAAGGCGGTAGCTTTTGTTTCTGCTCTAGCTGACGGAACTTCCCAGGTTTCGATCGATAA
>JAYVOS010000176.1:0-1998 GCA_043757775.1 Chloracidobacterium sp.
GGGGTTCGCACAAAGAACGAAGGGGTTCGGTCGGCGAACGAAGGCGTTCGCACAAAGAACGAAGGCGTTCGCACAAAGAACGAAGGGGTTCGGTCGGCGAACGAAGGCGTTCGCACAAAGAACGAAGGCGTTCGCACAAAGAAATAAGGGCTTTTTTCGACGAACCACTCTGCGAAAGGGTATATTGCAAAGCGGTACGCCGTTTACGGTGTGGTTAGTTTTTGCGTAAACGACGGTCAGCAAGAGTTACCGCAAACCAAAGAACTTCTTCAGAGACTTCATAACACCTATTTGGGTTTCGTCGTGTTCTTCTTCCTCCGATACGGCGACGGTGGTGAGGAGGATGCGGCGTTCTTCGACCAGCTCGGCTATTGACTGGACGAGAACGGGGTTGCTCTCGAGGATGGGTTTCAGACCGTTTTTATCAATACGCAGGACTTCGGATTCGACCTCGGCGATGACGTTTGCCGAACGCGGTTCGCCGGTCAGCAGGCTCATTTCGCCAAAGAAGTCATTAGTGCCGAGCGTATTGATCGTCTTTTGATAGCTCTTTTCGGGTATCTGCACCTTAACCGAGCCGCGAATGATGACATACATCGACCCACCTTCCTGGCCCATACGCACGATCGCTTCGCCGGGTGCATAAACGCGAGAGGTCGAGGCATTCGCCAGCCGATCGATCTCGTCGTCCGACAGTGGAGCAAAAATAGTCACCTGATTAAGATGCTCGGAGATGGTATCGACGATCTCGGCTGGGGCGACCTCGACGGGCTTAGGCTCAACGTGGATGGTGCGTGTCGGGTAGGCAAACTCTATCTTTTCACGCTGGAACACATACCAGATACGCTGTCGGATCAGTGCGTCAGTGTCGTGCTGTTTGGTGTAATCTTCGAGCCAATATTTCACTTCCCAGTCAATGCCGTTCTCACCCAGGTTGCGTATTCGCACCACTGGCCGGATCTTTGGCGATACATTCTCCACTTGTCTTACGGCGTCACGCACGACCTGAATAGTAAATGCTGGCGATTTGGAATACATCGAGTTAAAGAACACGGCCTTAGCGTTAAGATTATGTTTCGGAGCGACCTCGATGGTCTCTTTGCCGAGGACGGCGTTGCTGATGACGAGCAGTTTGTTTTGAAACGTGCGGATCTTCACGCCCCGCCACGAAACTGTCTCAACGACGCCCTCACCGCGACCGGGGATCATTATCACGTCGCCCACCACAAACGGCTGATCTGCCTGCAACGCCAGCCCAGCGAATAGATTACCCAGCGTATCCTGCAACGCCAGACCGACTACGATACCCAAGATCGTCGAACCGGTAAAGATCCCCGTCAGCGGAATACTGGGGAATTGGACTTGAAAGATCAAAAAGAACGCAATTATATAGATCGTGATCGAAAGGACAGTTTTCAGCAATGACGAAGTATTGGTTTGCGAAGAGTTGCGGTTAGCCGTCCGAAGTATAACGTATGCGAAAAACCTGACGAACGCTATGACCGTCGCCATCCACAGCACGATCTTTAGCACGCGAAATGCCGTCTCGATAGCGGTTGCGTACGTGACGTTCATCGCAACCTGCGCACTCGCCTCAGACAACTGCCAGCCTTTCGCAAATTCAAGCCCGAACGGTGGAAGAATCGATCCTTGCAGCCAGCTTTCGATAAACGGCAAGGCGAACAAAATAGATATCGTTACAACAACGAATATAATGAAATAGACAGCTTTTTTCTGAAGTTCGGATGCGGACATAACAGGCTAAAACATATCAGCAATTGTTTTTCCAATCAACAGCACCGATAGTATTGAGACCACGATCGTCGTCGCATAAGCGAGAATATTAAAGATCTTTGTATTTACAAATTCGAGACCAAAAGGCGGGAGTATCGACACTTGTAGCCAGCTCTCGATAAACGGTAGAGCAAATAAAATCAATATCGTTACGACGACAAATGTTATGAAGTAGACAGCTTTTTTCTGCAGTTCGGATGCGGG
>JAYVOS010000177.1:0-7267 GCA_043757775.1 Chloracidobacterium sp.
TTCGGAAAGCTTTTCATACTCAGCAAAATCCCGCATCATGTTGATAACAGAAACGAGATCGTTTTCAGTAATATTTCGAATCGAGATAGACATAAAAAAGCCGTGCCTAAATACTATCAGGCACGGCTTATAAAAGTCATTAACCAGAAATTAAGGCTTCTTTTTTCCGCTAGGCAATTTTTGCGGAGCAACATTTGAAAGAGTTTTCAACGTGCCTATCGCTTCGATAGCATTTGCTTTGAATTTATGTGTGTCGGGTGCCACATTGACAAATTTTTGTAGGTAGTTGGCTGCTTCTTGAAGCATCGCCTTGTCATCGGTAACGTAACCCTGATTGACCATGCTTAATCCAACACCGACAAGTGCATCAGGATTTTCCGGTGTCGTCTCTAAAATGGACTTATAAGCCGCAATAGCATTTACAGAATCACCTATTACACGATAAAGATCGGCAAAAATAAGCTTGGCTTCGTTCTTTTTAGCAGCATCTGTCTCAACGTTTTGATACTCGGGGAGCATGATCTTAGCTGCGTCGATCAGGGTCTGATCGACCTGTTCGGTTAAAACGGCAAGCCTAAAAGTCTCCCGGATACCACGAAGGGCAACAAGCTTATTTTCCGCGTTAGCGTTTGCATCGACAATATCCGCTGCCGGAGCATTTTTCATTATTTCCCACGAGCGGGAAAAAGAAGCAGAAGCATCAATAAAATCTTTTTTGGTCGCCAACAGACCTGCAACTTTTGCTGATACATCTGTTAATTTTATGCTTTTATTAAAAGTATCAACTGCCCGTCCATTATAAGATGCTCCGCGATTGTTCATTAACACGGGAGTGCTGCCGACAAAATCGGGGACAGCATCAATGCCCTCACTGTATTTAACGATCGCGAGATCATAGTTTTTAGCTGTGTAGGCATCGTTACCTTCTTTTAAGGTGCGGGTGACGATCTCACTTGCCTGTTTTATCTTTTCATTTTTTGAAGTTATCTCGGCATTCTTTTTTTCAAATTCGGCCTGGGCTTTTTTTTGCTCCGCGGTCTGTTCGGCCTGGGCATCAGCATTACCTGTTCCGGCTTGCGGTGTTACCCCTTTTCTGACCTCTGCCTCGGTATATTTGCTTCCATCGCCTGGTGACAGCGTAATAACGAGTTTTTCCTGTCCAGCACGGACATTTGGAAACACTGTGGGTGCACAATTCGGAGCACTAATTGCAAATATATATGTTGCCCCCAGCGGCAGTCCGGCAAAGGCGAAATCACCTTTCTTACCGCTTTTGCCTGCGGGAGACGTTGCTTTGATATCCATACGATAAGGTTCAATTACCGCTCCAGCGACAGGTTCGCGGGTGCCATCGGCTTTTTTCAGCTCAACGGTGCCGGTTACCGGGGCAAACTGAGCAAAAACCGCAGTATGTCCGATGACAAGCATTACCGCGACAAAAATAAATGAAAAATATGACTTACGAAACATTTGATTCCTCCGAAGATTTACAAACAACGACTTAGGCGTGTGTTTTGATGCCAAACTCCAAAAAAGAGTTTGTTATTTATGCTCTATTCTAACTCAATTTGGCTAAAAATTTGAATCAACTGCAAAAAGCAGGGTAAAAAGCTGATACATAAGCTAAATTCAAAATGAAGGTCAGCTATGGTATCTTAACCTTTCATTTGGGCTGGAATGGCCTGTATAAGAATAGATGACTGACAAAATCTACAATTTCAGCGCAGGCCCGGCGATTTTACCGGCTCCCGTATTAGAAAAGGCTCGTGAAGAATTGCTGTCGCTCGGCGGTATTGGTATGAGCGTGATGGAGATCAGTCATCGTTCCACGCATTTTGAGACGATATTGGCCGCAGCCACACAGGGCATACGCGGTCTGCTGTCAGTGCCGGAAAATTACCGAATTTTATTTCTGCAGGGCGGTGCATCGTTTCAGTTTTCGATGATTCCGCTAAATTTTCTAGAGGCCACCGAAACTGCGGATTACATAATCACGGGGGCTTGGGGCAATAAAGCTCTGACGGAAGCAAAGCGGTGCGGCAACGTAAATGTTGTGTATTCGACAGCTGAAAGCGGGTTTGACTCGGCGCCGAAGCAAGATGAACTAAACTTTACACGCGAAGCCAAGTACATCCATTACACATCAAACGAGACCATCGAAGGGGTTGAATTCAAATACGATCTCGACGGCGACGGCATTCCTGTAGTTTGTGATGCATCGTCGAATATTCTTTCAAAGCCAATAGATATGCGTGAATACGCACTGATCTACGCCGGAGCCCAAAAAAACATCGGCCCGAGCGGTGTGACGCTTGTAATTATTCGTGACGATCTGGTTGCACAGGTGCCGGAGCATCAGCACTCGATGTTGGATTACAGGTTATTAGCGGCCAATAATTCGATGCACAACACGCCGAATACTTGGGGCATTTACCTTGTCAGCCTCGTTTGCGAATGGCTGATTGAGCAGGGCGGCATGGCCGGAATGGAAGTCAAAAATAAGGAAAAAGCAGCGATACTCTACGACGCGATCGACGCCAGCGACGGATATTACAGCGGCCACGCAGGACGTGACGCACGTTCGATGATGAACGTCACATTTCGCCTGCCATCAGAAGAGCTTGAAAAGCAATTCTGTAAGGATGCGACCGCTCTTGGATTAAACGGGCTAAGCGGACACCGCTCAGTCGGCGGTGTGCGGGCTTCGATCTACAATGCTTTTCCGAAAGAAGGCGTTGAGGCACTGGTCGATTTTATGCAGGATTTTACGAGTCGAAACGGTTAGTCGGTTTTTGTCAAAATTTCTAATAATAGAGCTTCATCATTTTCCGAAATCGTTCTTAGATCCAATAAAACCCTATCTTTTTCGATTCGGGAGATGACACTCGGCTCCGATTTTCGCAACTTTTGTTCAAGCTCACCTGCTGACAACATGTCGTGATGTAGGGAAATGAGCGTCGTAGCGGGATGGACATCGGGGGCCGAACCGCCACCGATAACCGACGAACCATCGATAAGATCAACGCTTAATTTTTTTGCACTTTTTAGACGATCCGCAAACGATTGTGCTCTTTTCCTTAAATCTTTATCTGTCATCGAGAGCATTTTCAAAACCGGTATCTCGTCGAAATGTGTGCCGCGTTGATAAGCTTCCAAGGTTGCTTCGAGGGCAGCATAGGCGATTTTATCAACCCGCAAAGTACGGTAAAGCAGGTGTTTCCGTAGTTTATCGACTATTTTTCGTTTTCCGGCGATGATACCTGTCTGCGGGCCGCCGAGAAGCTTGTCGCCGCTGAATGAAACGACATCCGCACCGTCCGCAATCGAGCGGCTGACGACCGGTTCGTCCATCAAGCCAAATTCGTTGAGATCTATCAACGCTCCGGAACCGAGATCTTCGTAAAGCAATTGTCCGTGTTTTTTTGCGAGAGCGGCAAGCTCCGCAACTGTGGGCGTCGCGGTAAAACCGACGATCTTATAGTTTGACGGATGGACCCGCAGGATCATACGAGTTTCCGCGCCAATCGCTTTTTCGTAATCTGCGAGTTTGGTCCGATTGGTCGTGCCGACCTCGCGAAGCTTGGCTCCGGATTGTGACAAAACATCCGGCACACGGAAATCGCCACCGATCTCGACCAGTTCGCCGCGAGATATGATGACCTCGCCGCCAGAGGCAAAAACGGTCAGGATAAAAAATGCCGCCGCCGCACAGTTATTGACGATAAGAGCGTCTTCGGCACCGGTTAGTTCTTTTATGAGATCTTCGGCTCGGCTTCCGCGTCGGCCGCGTTTTCCGGTCTCAATGTCATATTCCAGAGAGCAGTAACCTGCGGCGCCGATCATTGCTTGTTTGGCATTTTCGGACAGAGATGCACGGCCGAGATTGGTGTGAATTATCACGCCGGTAGCATTTATTACGAGCCTCGTTCCGGTCATTTGCTCTGATCGCCAAACGGCTTTTAGTTTATTTTCAGCATCGAGCAACAGGCTCTCTTTTGTTCCGCTGATAATTTCATCACGGAGTAAAGCTATTGCATTTCGCGCTAAAGAGGCAGCATGCGATTCGCCGGCGGATGCCGTCAATCTCGATCCCGTTTCGGAACGCAATAGCTCATCGACCGAAGGCAGATTTCGAAGTATCGAGTTTTTAACAGGAGCTCTAGCTGACAGCATACAAATATCTTAACTGAAAAACCGAGAAAACGTGGAAATCGATCTTGTTTGAGAATTTGTTTAAATTGGGCACTCTCATCGCCCAACCACCAAGGAAACTCTACAAAATGGCACTAATAGGAAATAAATTATACCGAAATGTTCAGTCCAAAGAGCAGGAAACTGCTGATATCGACCAACAGCTATCGCGGCTTGAGGATGATATCCGCAAGCTCAAGATAGATTTTGACATATATTTTAACGGCACGATGAAGCGGCCGCCGCTTGAGGCTCGTGCCCGGCTCGATTCGTACATCAAGCGGATCGCCGACAATCGAAATCTGTCTTATGCTCAGCGTTATTATTTCAACACTCTGGTTGCAAGGTTTACGTCATATCGGGAGTTGTGGCGGCGAAATCTAAAAGTAAAAGGAGAAGAACTCGTTTAAAATGAAAAAAAACGAACACCAACGGGTTCGTCTTTTTATTCAAGCTAGGTTTTATTTTAGACGACTTTTACCACATTTTCCGCTTGCGGACCTTTGGGTCCATTTGTGACTTCAAATTCGACCTCCTCGCCCTGGATCAAGGTCTTAAACCCGTCACCGCCGATCGCGCTGTAATGCACGAAAATATCCTGTTCGCCGGGCTGCTCGATAAATCCGTAGCCCTTTGCGTTGTTAAACCATTTGACCTTGCCGACAGCTGTTGACATCACTTGTAAATCCTCCTAAAACTTCAAGAACTAAAAATTCTCACCCCTTGAACAGGCAGAAAGCAAAAACTACACTTCACGCCGCCTTTTGAGCTGCCGACGCTCCTGTGCAGTAAAAATCTATGTCGCACTCAATAACCAAAAGTGTACAAATCTTAAACCGCAAGATCCTCAGGTTTGTTTTAAGTTGTGTTGATAGACGAAGTGAATTTAACCAAATATGGCGGTCAAGTCAAGAGGTTTCTTGGTAATATCTAGATTTTGGATGAAAATTGACATAAATTCGCCAATAACAGAAGATAAAGCCATATTTTTCGGTGGAATAAACCAATTTTATGGCGGATGAATACGGCAAAAATGCCTTGCTTTCATACAACGAATACCTCAAGGTTCCTGAACTTTTAAAGCTGCAGCGGACGCTGTCAGAGCCAACGAGTCACGACGAGTTGCTCTTTCTGGTCATTCACCAGACATACGAATTGTGGTTCAAACAGATCTTGCACGAGATCGACGCGACGATAGGTTGGTTGAACGAGGGTCTTGCTTTTAGGGTCAATCACAGCTTGCGTGCGGTCGTGGCGATCGAAAAGATAATGATCTCGCAGATACATATTTTGGAATCAATGGCACAGATCGGGTTTCTCGAATTTCGCGATAAGCTCAATCCTGCGAGCGGTTTCCAGTCAATGCAGTTTCGCGAACTGGAATTTATCTCGGGGCAAAAGGACGAAAAAATACTAGAGTTTTTTAAGTTTGACGAATTTGCCTATGAGCGTCTTAAAAAGCGTTTTGACGGAGCAAGTCTCGGCGATGCATTTTGGGCATTATTGGGAAGACAAGGATTTACCGCCGAAACTCACGAAGAAAAGGTATCATCGATAGTCGAAATACTCTCGCAGCCTGAAAAACACGCTGATCTATTTAATATGCAGGACCTGCTGATAGATCACGACGAAAATATCTCGCTGTGGCGGTATCATCACGTATTGATGGTCGAGCGAATGTTGGGTATGAAACGCGGCACAGGCGGCAGCGAGGGCGTCGGTTATCTGATGACGACGCTGACCAAGAAAATCTTTCCCGAAATCTGGGAAGCACGGACGCATCTTAAGATCTCGGCAACCTAGACAAATACAGCAAAAACTTCATTGGAAAACAGCTTGCCCTTTCGGGTAAGGCACATCTGCCCTGACTCTATTTCGATCAGACCTGCATCAATCAGGGCGTCGATCTCAATGCCATATTTTTCTAACAGATCGACTCCAAAACGGCGTGTATAATCGCTGAGATCGATGCCGTTGTCTAATCTAAGTCCCAAAAATACAAACTCTGACGCGAGGTCGATGTCCTCACGCATCGTGTCGGCTGTGCCTGTGTTTTCAATGGCGATGACATATTCCGCAGTGTCGCGTTGATTTGCGTAACGCTGCGTGCCGTCGAATGAATGAGCCGATACTCCAAAAGCGAAAACGGGGTCGAGCATCCAATATTTAGTATTGTGGCGTGACTCGAAACCAGGTCGCGAAAAGTTTGAGATCTCGTATTGTTCGTACCCGGCGGCGGCGAGACGGTCGAGCATCAGCTCGTACATATCGGCGGCGAGTTCGGGGTCGGGCGTAGGTTGACGCTTGCTTCGCAATTGTTCTGCGAGCGGAGTGCCCGCGTGGATCTCGAGCAGGTAGAGCGACATGTGTTCAGGCGACATCGCTATCGCTTCGTCTATATTTTGCTGCCATTGCTGCATCGTCTGGCCCGGGAGTCCCGCGATAAGATCAAAGCTGATATTGTCGAAACCTGCATCGCGTAGCATCGCAAACGTGTTACGAGCGTCATCGGCATCATGGCCGCGTGCAAGCAGTTTTAGGGCACGGTCATCGAATGTCTGCACGCCAAAGCTTGCACGATTAACACCCAATGAGCGATAGGCGGCGAGTGTCTCGGGCGTTACTGTTGCGGGATTCATCTCCATCGTGATCTCGGCGTCGTCGGAAATTTCAAATTTGGCGTGAACCTGTTCCAAGATCTTTTCGACCTGATCCGGCTTTAATAGCGATGGTGTGCCGCCGCCAAAGTAAATAGTGTCGGCCGAATTTTGAATTTCAAATTTCGAATTTAGAATTTCAGAACACAGAGCATCGGCGTAGCGTTCGACCACCTCGTCATTTTTATAAACGTCGGTCGCGAAATCGCAGTAGGAGCAGCGAGACTTGCAAAATGGGATGTGTATGTAGATACCGGCGGACATTAGGTCTATTCTATGGCTTTGCGGAGCGGAACAAAACCCGCGTGCGAGCGTAAATCAAAACGATGAATATCGAACAAGTATCTTACTATGTGACAGCGGTGGCCTTTGGGGCGGTGATATTGCTGTGGATCGGTTTTGCGGCGATCTTTTTGTTG
>JAYVOS010000178.1:0-7264 GCA_043757775.1 Chloracidobacterium sp.
TTCTTAAAGTCCTCAAATGAATACGAAGAATTCTCGTAAGGGACAATATCTACCATCTCAACCCCCAAAACTGATAATACCGCCTTCAGAGGTGGTACCTCAGAAAGTGTGCCAACAGTGTTTCCGAATGTCTACATAATAGCACCAGCTAAAGACCTACGAAAGCCGCTGCCACGATATTATATCGATTACGTCTGTCAGAGAAGCGTTCCTTAGATGGAAAAAGGCCGCCCCACTGGACGCCCATTATTAAGTTCATCGCTCGGTGTTCTCTCTTCTTGCTTCGGCGCGATTATTCCTATTTCCTGCCGCCACGAAGGATCAATCCCACAACGAGGCCGATCGCGGCTGAGATGAGGATGGTCTGGCCCGGTTTTTGGCGGGCGAATTCTTTGGCATCCTCGACCAGTTCTTTTGGATCTTTCGCCGAGATCTCTTTGAACTTATCGCCGGCCTGAGCAAATTTCTCGCTCGCAAAATCCTTGGCCTGCGTTGCCGCGTCCTGTATCTTTTGTCCGTATTCCTGTGCCTGCATTTTGAGATCTCCTAAAAACTCGTCTGTTGTCACCTTGTCCGTGAATGACTCGCCGCCACCGACCGGCACGAGTCCCTGATTTAGTTCCTGTTCTGCTTTTTTAACTTCTGCTTCAAATTCTGACATATTACGTGTCCTCCATAAATTCAATTATAAATGCTTGGCTTCGCGCCAATAATGCGAGGTTTCAGATGATACGGCTCGCCATAGAGTTGTAACGAATTTTGTTTCCAAATGTTCAAGGATTTGTCGTAAGAGTGAATGCCGTGAAACATTCTTCATATTCGTGCATTCGTGGCAGGCTCTTTGTTTTTAGCCACGAATACACGAATAAGAGTTGACAAATTAAATCCCAAAATGAGAATCTGTCTAATCAAGTAAGTAAGCACTTACTTTGTAAGGGGATTTTTTTTGATCAAAGACCTTCTCAAATGTGACCATGTCGGTCGAATGACCGGAGACGCACGCCGCGAGCAGATATTGCAGACGGCCGTCAGCCTGTTTTCGCAACGTGGTTTTAAGGGCACGACAACCAAAGAGATCGCCCGTGCGGCAGGCGTATCGGAGGCGATGGTCTTTCGTCATTTCGAAAATAAGGACGCGCTTTACGGTGCAATACTCGACACCAAGGGCTGCCAAGACGGCGTTCACCGCTTTCCGTGGGAGGCGAACGAGACCCTGCAAAAGGCTATCGAACAAAAGGACGATTTTGCAGTATTTTATAACATCGCCTTTGACGCGCTAAACAAGCACCAAGAGGACGTAGGCTTTATGCGGCTCTTGTTTTACTCAGCACTCGAGGAACACGAGCTGGCGGACCGGTTTTTTCACGAGTTTATCGAACGCATTTATCAGTTTATCGGTGCTTACATCGAGGAACGTCAGCGTGACGGAGCGTTTAGGGAAATGAATCCGCGTATTGCAGTGCGTTCGCTATTGGGGATGCTGATACACCATTCGCTAAACAATATTTTGTGGGACAAAGGACGCACTATTTTGGATATTCCGAACGAAGAAGCAGCTAAGAATTTTGCAGAGATCCTGCTCCGCGGGATCAAGTCGTAAACGAGACAAACGACAAATATCATGAGAGACAAGAAAGTATTCATATTTCTGGCAGCCGTCGTTATTACGGCGTCGATAATTGCGGGTTGCGGTTCTAAGGCAGTGAACGTAAATGTAAACGCAAATTCACAGCCGACGACGGTAGATGTGACGACTGCGCAAGCCCTCGTTAAGCTGATACCGACCTATTTTGAGGCGACCGGTAACCTCGCAAGCGACGAGCAGACTGACGTCGCACCGTCGGTGGCGGGCAAGATCGTCGAGGTCAATTTTGACGTCGGCAGCTTTGTGCAAAAGGGTAGCGTCCTGGTGCGGCTAGATGATCGCGATGCACGCATCCGGCTCGAACAGGCTCAGGCACAGGTCGGACAGCAGAAAAAAGCGGTCGAGCAATCGATAGCCATGCTGCGTCAGGCGCAGGTGCGGCTGGGCGTGAAGGACGGCGAGGTATTCGACATAGCGACATTTTCACAGGTCAAATCGGTTACCGCTCAACTCGTGCTTGCCGAGAAAGAATTGGCCCGTGCACAGCATCTTTTCGATACAGGCGATGTATCGAGATCGACGCTCGATCAGCGGCGTTCGCAGCGTGATGCTCTTATCGGGCAGCTAGACGAAGCACGTTCGAATGCAGCAGTCGCAGTTAAAGCAATAAATTCGGCTGAGGCTGCAGTAGCTTCAGCAAGATCAGCAATTACAACGTCACAAACACAGGTCGAGGCCGCCCAAAAGGCTGTATCCGACACTGTCATTTATGCACCGATCAGCGGTTATGTTTCGGAGCGTGTCTCGGATCCCGGCGAATACATATCCCCTAGTGCTCCGAACTCAAAGATCGCGACGATCGTCCGCACATCTCCACTGCGTTTGAAGATCGACGTTCCCGAAGCATCGATCGGCAAAGTCGCCATCGGGCAAGGGATCTCGCTGCAAACGAGTGCCTATCCCGACCGCAATTTTGCCGGAACCGTTACTCGTATATTGCCGAACCTGAATGTTTCGGCCCGCACATTGACCGTCGAGGCCGAGGTTGCCAATGGCGACGGGCTATTAAAACCTGGGCAATTTGCGACCGTCAGGATCACGCAGTCAAAGCCCGAAAACGCGGTTATGGTCCCGGCTTCGGCGATAAAAGCCGAAGGCGATATTAACAAGATCTACGTCGTGAAAGACGGTGCTGTCCGCGAGGTTATTGTTCAAACGGGCCTACTCGAAAACGGTTTGATTCAAGTAAAACAGGGCATTAACGAGGGCGACGTGGTCGCGACGAGCAATGTAAGCACGCTATTTGACGGCGTGCTAGTTCGCGTTGCGAACTAGTTCAAGGTTCCAAGTTCAAGGTTCAAAGTTATGGCTAGTATTGAACGGTTCGAAGACATAGAAGCATGGAAATTATCACGTCAGGCAACTAGGCGTACTTATGACGTCAGTTCTGTCGGTGGGTTCAGTAAGGATTTTGACCTTGTTAATCAAATCAGACGTGCTTGCATTTCTATAATGTCAAATATTGCGGAGGGCTTTGAACGTGACGGAAACAAGGAATTCTTGCAGTTTTTAGCGATCGCAAAAGGATCGTGTGGCGAGGTCCGGTCGCAACTGTATATTGCGGTTGACCAAAATTATATAGACAAAAACACCTTTGATGAGATTGCAAAGTTGCTCATTGATACGTCTCGTACAATCTCGGGATTCATGAAATATCTCCAGAATGCCCCTGAACGGGGCAGCAAGTTCAAATAACTTTGAACTTTGAACCTGGAACTTTGAACTAAAGATCTATGCAATGGCTTGCTGAAGTATGTGTAAAGCGTCCGGTTTTCGCCACGATGTTGATCCTGTCACTCGTGGTTGTAGGTGCGTTTTCGTTTTTGAGCCTCGGGGTTGACCTGTTCCCAAAGATCGATTTTCCGACCGTCACTATAACCGTCGTAAATCCCGGGGCTTCGCCGCAGGAAGTTGAAACAGAAATTACCGACAAGATCGAAGAAGCCGTTAATACGATAAGCGGCATTGACGAACTGCGGTCAACATCTGTCGAAGGCATTTCACAGGTTTTTGTAGCGTTTGTGCTGGAAAAAGATGTAAACGTCGCTGCACAAGAGGTCGAGAACCGAGTTCAGACTGTAATTCCCAAGCTACCTGAAACTGCAAAGCAGCCGACGGTTCAGAAACTCGATACCGACGCAGCTCCGGTCTTACGCATTTCAGTTTCTGCACCGACATCGCTGCGCGAGGTGACCGAGGTTGCCAAACACCGTATCAAGGAACGCATCGAGTCGATCAACGGCGTCGGCCAGATCTCAATCATCGGCGGTCAGGCACGGCAGATCAACGTCTGGGTCGATCCCGACAAAATGCGTGCATATAATGTTACGCCTGCTGAGGTCTCCGGTGCTTTGAAGATCCAGAACATGGAATTTCCCAGCGGCCGCATCGATCAGGGCCAGACGGAAACTGCTGTCCGAACAGTCGGCAAGATACAGAAACCCGAACAATTTAACGATGTCGTCGTCGCAACACGCGGCACTTATCAGGTCAAGGTTCAGGATTTAGGCTATACCGAAGACGGAGGCGAAGAGATCCGCTCCGAAGCCCGCCTTAACGGTCAACCGGCTGTGACACTGATCGTTTCAAAGCAATCCGGCCAAAACACGGTCGCCGTCGCACGCGAGATCAAGGCCCGTCTTAAAGAGATCGAAACGACGCTGCCAAAGGGCTACCAGATGCGCGTCATCGGTGACAACTCGATATTTATCGAAAACTCGCTCCGCTCGATCGAAGAGCATCTGATCCTCGGCTCGATCCTCGCTTCAATCGTCGTTTTCCTGTTTCTGTGGAGTTTCCGCTCGACGTTTATCGCAGCTTTGGCGATTCCGACATCGATCATTTCGACCTTTGCATTGGTTTACGTGATGGGTTATACCCTTAATCAAATTACCATGCTCGCCCTTACTCTAATGGTCGGTATCGTGATTGATGATGCGATCGTGGTGCTTGAAAACATCTACCGTTTTGTCGAAGAAAAAGGGATGAACCCTTTTCAGGCGGCGATCGAAGGCACGCGCGAGATCGGCTTGGCCGTGCTTGCGACGACGCTTTCGCTGATGGCGGTATTCGTCCCGATCGGGTTTATGCAGGGCATCGTCGGCAGATTTATGTCGAGCTTTGGCCTGACGGCGTCGTTTGCTGTGGGAGTGTCGCTGATCGTATCTTTCACACTGACACCGATGCTTGCCGCACGGCTCATCAAGGCAAAGAAATCGGAGCCGCAAAAACCGAAAGAAAAGATCAAGGGTGACGGCATGATCGAGCCTGAGAAAGAATCGGACAGTCATTACACTGGCTGGTTTCGCCGCGTCGATGCCGTTTATGCATGGCTCTTGCGATTTTCGATGGGTCACCGCTGGGTAATAATCACGCTCGTCGTTCTCGTATTTTTGAGTATTGTCCCGCTGTTTATGTTCGTCGGTAAAAACTTTTTGCCGGTGGACGACCAATCGCAATTCGAGATCTCGATCCGGACGCCTGAGGGCACCAGTTTGAGCGCCACTTCGCAGATATTCGAAAAGGTCGCTATTGAAATAAGAAAGCTCCCGGGCGTGACCGACACGCTGGCCACTGTCGGCGGCGGACAGCAGCAGGTCGTAAATTCGGGCTCCATCTATGTAAAGCTCAGCGATATCAACGAACGAACAAAATCGCAGGAACAATTGATGGTAGACGCGCGAGCCGCTCTCGCCAAATTTCCGGATTATCGCACTTCGGTTCAACCTGTTGCTGCATTTTCGGGCGGCGGTTTCCGCAACGCAAACGTCCAGTTTTTGATCTCCGGCCCGGATCTGAAAAAACTCGAAGAATTCTCATCAAAACTGCTCGAAAAAATGAAGACGATCCCCGATGCAGTGGATGTAGATTCGACGCTTATTAGCGGTAAGCCGGAGGTCCAGCTTGAGGTTGACCGCGATACAGCGGCCGATCTGGGCGTTCGCGTCGGGGACGTTTCGCAGGCCCTAAATACGCTGGTCGCCGGACAGGACGCGACGACATTTAACCAAGGCTCAGATCAATATGACGTCACCGTGCGGGCGATCAATCCGTTTCGCACGAGTCTCGAGGGGCTAAAGCGAATGATCGTCCCGTCTTCAAAACTTGGATCAGTTTCGCTTGATCGTGTCGTTAAAACGACGAACGGAACGGGCCCTAGTTCGGTTGACCGAACCAACCGGCAGCGACAAGTGACCTTGCTCGCTAATACAAAACCCGGCGGGTCGGCGACGAGCATTACGGCTGAGATAAATAAGTTTGTTAAAGACATGAACTTGCCAGCCGGATACACGACCGGATATGTCGGCCAGTCGAAAGAACTTGGTAAGTCATTGTATTACTTTGCTTTAGCGATAGTGCTTTCGTTTATTTTTATGTATATAGTGCTTGCGGCACAGTTCGAATCGTTCGTCCATCCGGTGACGATCCTGCTGACACTGCCGCTTTCGATACCATTTGGCATCGTAAGCCTGCTGGCGACCGGACAGACCGTAAACATCTTTTCTGGCCTCGGGTTACTGCTGCTTTTCGGCGTTGTTAAAAAGAACGCAATTTTGCAGATCGACCATACAAATAATCTGCGTTCGCACGGCATGAGCCGCTACGACGCGATCATTCAGGCAAACCGCGACCGTTTGCGTCCGATCTTGATGACGACCATCGCACTGGTTGCAGGTATGCTGCCGCTCGTATTTTCAAGCGGTGCAGGTTCGGGAACGAACCGCTCGATCGGCGTACTCGTCGTCGGCGGACAATCACTCTGTTTGTTGCTGACGCTGCTTGCCGTGCCGGTTTTTTATTCAATATTTGACGACCTTTCCGAACTGCGGCTCTTCAAATATGTAAATCGCTTTTCCGAATGGCTTTTTGGCGGAGTAAAGCGGCGACTGGCCGGAGCGACGAGTTCGATACTAAGTAAGTAATAGTTATGAAGCGGCTTTTATACATTTTTATTTTGAGCCTGATCGCGGTAGCAGCGGAAAATATCCGTGCGCAAACCGCAACGCCAACGCCGTCCGCTATCACTTTGGACACTCAGAACGTAGCGCCTGAAAACATCAAGGGCGTGCCGGAAATCGCTCCGAAATATCGCTCGGACGACCGTTATTTGCCTGATCTGGGCCGTGTCGGTGTCGATATGACGCAGCAAAAGACGCTGACTCTGCGCGAAGCTATCGAACTCGCGCTCGACAATAATCGCGACATCGAAATATCTCGTAAGACTGCGACGATCGCCGAATATGATCTTGCGGCGGCACGAGGCTTTTACCAGCCGAGGCTATCGGGACAGGCATATTACGACCGCTCGACCGTGCCCAACGTCAGTATTTTCAGTAGCAATCAAAAGACAACACAAGGGACCTTGCTCGGCAATGCTGCACTGCAAGCTTATGCGTCACAATACGGGACTGTATTTACGGGCACATTTAATAATCAGCGTGTTACGACCGATAATCCAATCTCCATACTAAGTCCGCAGCTCAATTCGAGCCTCGGGTTTTCAGTCTTACAGCCATTGTTTCGCGGCCGTAAGTTTGACCAGCAGCGGCGGACGATAGAGATCGCTAAGCGAAATCTTTCGCTGACCGATACGCAGTTTCGTCAGCGTTCGATCGAGAC
>JAYVOS010000179.1:0-7264 GCA_043757775.1 Chloracidobacterium sp.
TGCCTTCGCGGCGAAAAATCGAAACCTTGCCGCCATCCGCATTTTTTGCTAACCCGCCAGCACTCGCAACGGCACGCGAAACTGTGATCTCAGCCCTTATATTTACTGGCTTTGGGCTGTTAACAGCTCCTATCACATAGATCGGTTCGGCCTTAGCTACCTCGATCGAATCGCCGCTCAATATCTGCATATTAGCCGACGCTTCGCCTTTTAAAATATCACTGATTTTGATGGTGAACGTGTGAAAACCGTTGTCTTTCAGCAGATTTGAGCCTTTATCAGAGCTTTCCGGCTGAATACAGCTCAAATTACCCGGACGCATGACGCGGATCTCGCCACTCACATTGTCAGTAAATCCGCCCGCCATGACGATCAGTTCACGCAATTGAACACGGCGTTGAAGTTTGAACCGCGACGGTGTCTTAACAGCTCCTACGAGCCGCACGACTGCACGGTTAGAACGATCGACGATCCTGACGATGACCTTAGGATCTCGAAGCGTTTTGCTCAAAGCCTCGGCTACAGCTACTGATATCTGCGATTCGTTGCGGCAAAGTGCATATATAGCTCCATCAAAAGCGTCGAGTCCGTCAAGATTGCCGTCGGGCGTGAGAGTCCCGCGCCAGTCATATTCGAAGCCACCGACGACATCTACATCAATAATGTCACCAAAATGGACAAGCTCTTCTTCAGATTTTTGAGGTGTTATGGGTATTGGGCTGGGAATAGTTTGCCCGAAAGCAGGTATGCAGACAAAAAAAAGAAAACACAAAACTAGCAGGTTTTCTCTCACAATTACATTTCCCTCATGCCTACGAACGGTTATCAACCGGTTTCGATTGCTTTTTTTTATTGCCACTGGATCTAGTATTCAGGGTTCCGGGAACCGCAAATCCTCGAAATTCCCAATTACATTTATCGCAAAGTAGATTGTAACGAAAAAATACTTTATAGAAAATCGAAGTAGGGCGATAGCCGCGCCGGATCCGATCACTTTTACATTTAGGGCAGCGTTGGGAAATCATAAGTTCTTATCCTCGTATAATTTATACAGGTTACACAAATGTAAAATTTAGCTATTCGTCTCCCTCAAGAGTTCGTATCTTATCTATCTCGGCTGTTATCAGGACTGCCGCCTGTTCCCGCTCTTCGGTATAGATATTGTCGCGGGCTAAATAAAATAGAGCGTCGCGATAGAGGCTTTTTGCCGAAGCATAATCACCCTTAAATGCAGCCCGCTCAGCCTCTTCGACCCAGTGTGCGACCTTGATCGAGACGATCATTTCTGTCACCAATTCATGCGATTCGAGTAGTGTCGGCTCCGCAGGATATGCACCGAGAGCGGACTCGATCACAGCAAGAGCGTGTTGCGCCGCCTCAATCTTTTCATCAGTATTTACGCGGGTATTAGCCTCGCCTGTCAATGCGCGTGACTCGATCTCGGCCCAGCGGAGCATATGAAAGCGGTGATATTTCGTTGCTTTCGCACGCCCCCTGAGCAAAGGCTCAAATCGAGGCGAACTTGCGCTGATTGTCTTTAACTCGCTTTCATTTAGAGTCAGATACTCGCCACAAAGTTCAAAAACTTCGCGGTGGCCGGCAGAAAGTTTATTGAGAACACTCGCAGCCTCGCTCTTTTGCTTTATATTGCTCAGTATCGCGACATTTTTTTCGATGGTGAGTTTATTCTGTCTTGGTGTGTCGCTTGTGTTGGCATAACCGGTAAAGCCACGATCGTACATCCGCCGCTGCTCGCGAAGAAAACGGTTTCTCGCACGTCTCAGAATTATTTCACGCAAAAAAACCGCCCCGCATAAAAGAATACTTGCGCTGACACCTGCAGTTACCCAAGGTGTAGCTTCGCCGCTATCGTTAAGGATGCCCCACATCAAAAAGAAAAATGCCGCCGTGATCGCGACCGAAAGGACATAATAGTTTGACGCAGGCAGCCAAAAAGGCCTCCGAACACGGCTGTTCGTGTTACTCGAACGCCGTTCCGGGTATGAGATATCCCGCCTGTCGCCTAAATTTGCCATCAATAATATTTATAATATCGGGAGAAAAGCCCGACGAGCAATAATACTGTGGCTTTTCAACCAGAATGTCAATGGTTTTAACTTATCTGTCAGCCTTGAAATGTTTTGGTATAATTTAACAAATGAAGCAGCGAAAGAAAAAGTCTGAGCAGGAGCGTCCGGTTTTTGATTCGATCAGAAAGCCGACGGCACCACCTTCGCAAAAGTTTGGCAAGGAAAAGCCCGAAGAAAAAATTCACCCCTCGCAGCGAAAGGTAAAGCACAAACAGGACCCCGAAATAGATCAATAAAATGAGAGTAAAACCAGATTTTGTATGGGCGAGGCCTGAGATGAATGTTAGGTTTCGTGCTGAGATTATGCCGGGAGCAGCTAGAGAGGAGCGGACATTTCGGATCAAGACGGTATTGCCCAATGCCCGAGTTGTGCTGCACGATTTTCCGGGCGAATTTCGCGAAACAGCATTCGAGCCAGTCAATTTTCTAAGAGAAAAACAAAAAAAGAACTAATACTCATAGACCCTTCCGACCTCAAGTACCTCAACACGCGGCATCTGAGCCTCGTTCAACTGCCGGATAATAGTGTCGCGATACATCGGCTTTAAATTTATTACATAAACCGGACAGTCAGTATTGGTAAATTTCGCAAGCTCAGACTTGAGGCTGTTTGGCGTAAGATGATGGGAAGCCGATGCCAGATCGGCCATCTCGTCAGGAAACGCACATTCGACCAAAACTGCCTTAAGGTCGCTGGTCTTATTACACTCGACCCAAAAACCGTCGGTTTCTGCCGTGTCGCCCGTTATCGCTACTGAGGTTTTGCCGTCAGAGACTATGTAACCATTTGCCGATACAGCATGATTTACAGCGATGCTCTGCACCTTTAAATGAGCCACGTCGAGCGAAGAGCCACGCTCAAACTCGCTGTATTCGACAACATGACCAGTGTCATTTGTAAGCTCAGAAAATCGCGGATAGATCGCCCAGTTAAAGATGTCGCGTTCGAGAATATCGATCATCTCGCGGGTCGCGTGAATTTTTATAGACTCAGTCAATGTAGCAAAAAGATCGTCGATAAACATCGGCAATCCGGCGATGTGATCCATGTGCGTATGGGTCAGGATAATGTCTCGCACCTGAGCACGTTGTTTGTCCGAACACGAAAACGCAAGACATCCCGCGTCTATCGCAACGCGGTCATCAATGACGATAGTCAGCATGTGCTGACGGGCTGAGGCTCTCCCGTTTTCGTCTATCGTACTTGGCAGCAACTGAACTCTCATGGATTTAACTGACTATCTTGCACAGGTCTGACCGCGCCCGCCGTCAATTTCATACGTCGCACCGGTTATCCAACCAGCTTTGTCCGACGCTAAATAATATATCAGGTCGCCCACTTCCTCAGGCTTGCCCGGACGCCCAATCGGGTGCGTCGTTTTCGAATGGGTGAGGAAAGCCTCATAAGCATCATCTTCCATACCGCCGCGTTTGTGAAGGCTCGTGATCACAACGCCCGGATTTACGGCATTTACGCGAATTCCCTGCGGGGCAAGCTCTAGCGCCGTGCATCTCGTAAACTGATCAATCGCAGCTTTCGAGACACAATATGCCAGCAAATTTGGAAACGAACGCGTTCCCGCAACGCTCGAAACATTGACGATATTCCCTTTTGATTCGGCAAGATACGGCACACATTTTTGCGTCAGTACAAACACCGAACGCAGATTGATGTGCATCATCTTATCCCAATCGTCGAGCGTAGTCGTCTCAACAGAGCCATTTTTTATAATGCCCGCCGAATTAACAAGCACGTCGATCCGACCGAAATTGTTTATCGTCTCGGACGCAATACGCTCAAGCTGCGACATTTCGTTCACATCCGCAAGATGTATCTTGATCGAGCCTTTTTTTGACGTGACGGTTTTGCTCAGGGCCGACAGTTCCTTTTCATTACGCCCGACAGCGACCACGGTGAAGCCTTTGTCGGCAAAAATTTTTGCCGCCGCGCGTCCTATTCCACTACTTGCCCCGGTCACTACCGCAACTTTTCCATCCATATCCGTTATTTAAAATGCTTATTTCGAAATTTAGAATAGCAATGAAACTCGAATTCTGGCAAACAGCATTTTGCGTCCGGCAGGCAACAAAATAATTCCTCCGGTCTGTGAATAGATCGACAATAGCGAGAACGTCTATATCTCAAAAAATAAGCGGCGAGAGCGTGGATATTAGCTGAGAATATTTCCTTGCGGTGCAAAGTTACAGGTGTGACACCTCAATTGCTGTGAATAATAGAGTTATAGCCCTGTAATGGGTCGTGATCGCCGTTTAGGCCATCTGTAACGCTCAAAATAGCTCTTTTTTGCTCAAAAAAGGACTTTTTTTGTTCGAAAATGCTGCTTGTAATTTTTGGTTTTCGACGCATTTCGGTAGCCGACTCTTCCCGAATATCTAAGCTCTCGCCGTTAACATCTCATCTGCCAAGTCATCGTTCTAACTTTTCTCTTTTCTAATATTTTTCGTCCGCTAAACTTCGCATAATACGTCAAAGTGTGCAAAGTACGTCAAATCAAGCAAAGTAGGCTTTTTTGAGCATAATACGTCAAAGTGAGAAAAGTAGGGTTTCAATTTTTTCGATCTCGTGCCAGTATCGAGAACGTGGACGGGAGACATTTGCCACGGAGGTCACTAAGAAAGATGAGAGCAAGACACTTAACTAAATGCAGCCATCAAAACACTGAGGTAAAATTATAGAAAAAAGTTCGGGATTCACAGGCTTGACCTGATCTTCGTACTGGCGTCACGGATTTGCGGTGAAATTTGCGCCGGTTACGTTGGGACCCGGTAATGCCACGTTTTGGCTCGCGGGGCTAAAGGTGAACCGCCGCTGATCCACTGTGAGCGTGTAGGTTGTGCTGGTCACAAGAGGAGCCGTCGAGTAGTTTCCGTAGCGGTTGGTATAGTAGATGACCGGAGTCGAAAGCCCGCCGCCGCTGACTATGATGCGAGCCTGAGTGATAGGACGGCCGGTTGATGAGAGTACGCGGCCGGAGATAATTGCCGGGCCGTTCGCGATCTGCTGAAAGCAATAGAGACGCGAGCTTGCGGCACATCCCTGATTGCTGCCCAGGGTCCAAGCCGCGACTACGGATGCCGTAGTCCCCACGCTTGAAAAAATCCCTGTGCCGCTGGACGTCCAATTCGAGCAGTCCCCGTTGCCGGCATATGCACCGCTTGTGTTCGTTCCGGTCCACACACTGGTAAGAGTAGTTACTGCAACGTTATTTTCGTTCTTATTTATCGTTGCTGCGAGTGTGCCGTCGGCTAGATCGGCCCAGTTATTCGCGATGAGGGTTCCGTCCACGAGTCGATACGGCGCGGTGCTCTGGACCAAATGAGCACTTGCGGGCACCGTGATCGTAGAAAGCCAGACCCTATAGCTGCCCGGCAGCCCTGCGGCTGTAGCCCGCTGCTGGCAAATGGAGTCCGCACCGGCAAGCCCGCCGAGATTTCCGGGCTGGATCGTACTCGTTACAAAGACAATATTATCCGCATACGTCCCGACGGTGAGCAGTAGGCAGCAGATCAAAAGAAATATCACCATTTCAAGTCGCTTCATAGGTTCCCCCTTAATGCACGTAATTGTATGACAAACCGGGCCGGCTTACAACAAAAAGGCCGCGTCCACTAATAGGATATTGCTTCAAATGAAAAGTTGAATTTGGAACTCTCAAGTCGTTCTAGATGACTAGCTTTCTCAAAATGGCTGGACTTATGATAATTCGAGATCATATGAGGAAATGAGTTACTTTAGCTATCGTAAAAATAACAATTTGATAGAGGTTGAGCCTTGAGTCAAGAGATCTTCGTCGGGCGGAAAGCTTCTTCTCGCCGAGCGGAAAAGCTATGCTTTTCCGGCAAGGCACCCCTAAGATCCTGCGGTTACGCCGCCGTCAATATCCGTAGTCTGTGATGTGACAACGAAGCCTTGCCAGTGTTGCGGTTGGTCCGCAACCGTTCCGCTCGGCAAGTTAATAACAAAAAAAATGCAGCCGTCGTGAGCGGCTGTATAAGTGCGAGATATAATTGCTTAGAGATTTATGATTCGCTTGGGCGTGGGCCGGTGCCGAAGAGGCGTTCGATGGCAGCCATAGTTTCGCCGCTTTTTCGTTGTTTGAGGTCGGTGACCCATTCGGAAACGGTCGAAACCATTTCGCGTGCGGCAACCCGAGAGGTCTTTGCCTTTTGGACCTTTGGCTTTACGACAGCCGCATCGGTTCTCTTGATAACTTTGATCTTAGTGTTCATTTCTTTATCCCGCCTTGATATATAAATAATTACCCCGGAATCTTTAACCGTCTGATTTTTCGCATTTTGCAAAAAACCGAAACACATTTTTGCGATTTGCAAACATTTAGATAACGAAAAGCTCAACCGCGTTGTTCCGTATATTTTTACATTGTCCAGATTTATTCGATGTTACAGAGAAATAAACTTTAGGTAACATTAATTGCCTTACGGCGGCACGCATTTTGCATAAATAAAGATAAGATGAACGTTTCCGACCTCTTAATTATCTATTTCGCAGCCGGTGCCCCGTTTGGCGTGTATCGGATAACGATGCTCAGCGGCACGCCCGACGCTAAAGCGTTGCTCAATGTCGCTCTGCACATCTGTCTATGGCCGGTCTATACTGTCCTGTTTCTGCGTGACCGTCTGCTTTCCAAAGATGCAGATAATGGCTCGGCAAACATCATTGACAGCATCCGAACGCAGATCGAGCAGATCGCGTTTGCAGACAGTTCTGCGGCAGCGATATTTGATTTTCGAGAGATATTTAATCGCTACGCCGGACTGTCCGAAGCCGCGAATGCCGAATCGCCGACTGACCTACTCGGAGAATTTTTTGAACTCGGTTCGTCGGAAAACAAAACTATAGCATCAGCCTGTATCGCCCGCCGCAACCGTGAAAAGCTTGCATTTCTGCAAACGAAAGCCCGCAATGAATTCGTCGATATGATCTCGGATCTAACGAGCGAAACGCCTGAGGTTTTAGAGTCCGCGATTCAACTAGTCGATCATGTAAATGACCAAGACGCCATCGCGGATCTCAAGGCAATGACCTATCATCCGACACCACCAACGAGCGGTTCGCAAAGACCCAGCCCACGTCCCGCACACGTTTGATTTTGTTATCGGCAAGATCGGATCTACTATTGACGTGAATGCTG
>JAYVOS010000180.1:0-7242 GCA_043757775.1 Chloracidobacterium sp.
ACGACCGCAGCGGCGACCAAGGCGACCGTCAGCGCTTTGCGCGGCGAGATCGAGCCGCCGAAGCCGAAGAACTTATACACCGGCAAAACCTACAACAGCAGCGAGGCGATCGCGGAGTTTTTTAAGAAGAAGTCAGAAGTTGGAAGTCAGAAGCCAGAAACGACCGTTCCGTCAGGTTTTCCGACAAACACGGATGCTCCGCCTCCTATGTCAGCATTGGAAAAGCTTAGAGCAGCGGGAAGCCGGCCGACGGAATCGGGATATTCGAAGGCAAAGGCGGTTAAGCCGACATCGTCAGCGAATACTGGCGGTCTCGTTCCCGGATCGCACGTTCGGCATGAAAAATACGGTCGCGGGCTCGTGCTTCGGCGGGAAGGCGTCGGCGACAATACAAAACTGACAGTGAGCTTTCCGGGTTTCGGGCAAAAGAAATTGATCGAAAAATATGCAAACCTGCAAACAGATTGAACGCCGAGGCCTTGAGTAACGTAAGAGTAACCACGAAATAACACTAAACAGCACGAAAATTGTTATTTCATTTTTTGTGGACTTTCGTATAATTTCGTGGTTTCATTCTTATTAATATGAAAAACAAACTCTTCGCATTATTGGCACTCTCGATAGTCGTGGTGGTCGCGCTTGGCTGTGGTTCGATCAATCCTTTTTCGAGTAAAAGTAAGATAAACACTGCTTCGAATAAGACGCTCACCGACAAAGGCATCGATGTAGCGGTCGGCGAAGAATCGACCGGCGTGCCTGAGTGCGATGAAGTTCTCGACATGATTGCCGAAATGTCTAATAACCCTGACGACGGCTATATCATCAAGGCTACAAAGTCTCTGTTTTTGAACAAATTCAAGGAATCTATTCGAAAGGCGATCGAGGATAACAAAAATAAGAATGCAAACTCTACCGCTGATCTAGCTAAGACTTGTACAGACTATAAAAAGCAGATAATCAAATACAAAGCCGAGGAAGAAGAAAAGAAAGGGAAGTAAGCGTAGCCGCCTCTCAATATTTGGTCGTGCAAAGCGATTCTACGCTGTGCAAACCGATTTCCTGTCTGTGCAAACGAATTCTACGCTGTGCAAACCGATTTCACGCCGTGCAAAGCGATTCCATCTTGTGCAACGTGATTCTATGCCGGTTTGATCACTGATTACCCTTTTCATCGTCCAGCAGCTTGGTGGTCCAGGGGCTGGCGGGATAGCGTGCTTTGAGGTACTTCGCGTAGGCGTCGCGGAGTTCTTCGTTATTGCCGCAGCCGTATTTTGTCCAGCCGTTGGCTTGTATGACGATGTAGAGGGCTTCGGGGACACGGCGGTCGGCGGGCGACGCTTTAGCCCAACCCATGACCTTTTCGGCGAGGTATTTGGGGGCGTCACCGATCTCTTTCAGCTTTTTACGTTCTAGCTGTGCGGATGCGACCTGTGCCGCGGTCAGAAACGCGGGACGGGGCGGCAGAGGCTTTGTCACCTCAGCAGAGGTCGCTTCATCATACTCGGTGTCGTACGGTGCACACCACCAGTTCTCATCACTAAATTGGTCCTGCTCGTTGCTCGTTTTGCCGGTGCCGTCCTGGATATAGGGGCTGACCAGCGGGTTTTTTAGTACGAAATAAAGGACGGCATAGTTATACGCAGCCGGGGTTTTGGCGGTTGTGATCTTTGCTAGATCGGCGGCGAATTCGGGCCGCCATTTGGCAATCTCGGGCGTCATCTTTAGCAGCATCGCTTTGTCATCAACGAGATAGGCTCGCGTCCAGATCGCCATGACAAAACGCTCACGGAGATAATCCGGCAAGGCAGGTGATTTTGAGACCTCGATCAAAGACGCAGTCGGAAAGAGCTGGTTGAACGACTCGATCGTTCCCGTATCGAACATCGCACGCGATTGCCACTCTTTATATTCTTTGAAATTAGCCTCGATCTCGGCTTCGTATGCGGCCTGGCCGTCGGTGTTATATTCGGGGTTGTACTGGGCCTTTTGCTCGGCAATAAAGTCATTGATATTGCCCTCCTCGCCGTCGAAATCAAAGCCGTAGGGCTTTTTGAGCGAGTAGTTAAGATAGTCTTCAAGAGTCTCGGCGATCGTGACACGCAGTGCACGGAACGAATTGAGTGCTGATAAAGGCAAACGGTCGCCTTCGGCCAGCATCTCGTCGATCAATTTTTTGGCCTCAACGGATTTGCCCTGGAGCAGCAAAATGCGGGCACGGTGGTAAGCAATGGTCGTGTATGCAGGCGATGTGCTCGCGGCTGTATCAGCGCCCTCAAGTAGACGTGTAAGGCCGGTCGAGCTTTTCTCGGCTTTAGAGAGAGCCGTCATCAGCCAAAGATCGGAACCTGCGGTTTTGAATTTATTGAGCGAATATAGATACGCTTCGTTGCCCGGCATCTGGTATGTGTAGAGCCAATCGGTCAGGTCGTCCTGTCGCAGAAACTCAGGCATCAGCGACGGCGTGAGTTTTTCTTCGCCCCAGTAACCACCTTCGTAAGTGGACTGGCGGCCCGTGGCGAATCGATTCATATACGATTCCTGGCGGATGGCCTTAACCTGGGTTTTTTGATCGGCGGTCAATGGATGGCCAATGACCTTTTCAGCCTCTGCGAGTGCGTCTTCGTCAGTCGCGTCCGGTTTGAGATAGATGGTAAAGGACTTTTCGTCGGTGTAGAGATACAGCGTAAGATCGTCGTCTTGCTGTTTACCCTCGGGTTGGCCAAGCGGCGAATTGGTGTTTGAAGTACTTGTCGGGACTTCATTTTCCGAATTCGCAGCCGTATTAGCGTCCTTAGGTTTTTCGGCTTCTTTACGAGCTTGCTCGGCAGTCAGAACCTCAGATTCAAATTTGTCGAGCAGCCAGTTGTAGTCGATCACGTCCTGACGAAAATTTTCGTTACCGCCGTAGAACGCAAGTTGTTTTGCGAGCTCACTGACACGTTCTTTTGGATGGTTACGGTATCGGATCAGCCCCATCAGGCGTTCGGCGGACGCAGCAAACTTGCCGCTTTTCGAAACAAAATGCTGAAGATGAGCTTCGGCTTCTTCGTAATAGCCGTTGGTCTTTTCTTTGGATTTAGAAAGGCTCGCTTGGCGGATCAGCGTGCGGGCTACGAGGTAATCAGCCGTTTCCTGCCACGGCGATTCGCTGTCGCCGGCGATCTCAGCAAAATGCTTTTTGGCGGAGTCGTAATCGAGCGAGTAAAATTCGGCGGCGGCTTTCTGATACGCACGATCCTTCTGCAGCCAATCCGGCGAGCCCGGCGCCGCATCGTCAGGCGTCTGCTTACTGCTTGCACAATTTTCAAATACTTGATCCTGAGCCTTAACCCAGTTCAGCACACTTGCATCGCTCGGGCCGTGTGCCGTCGAGCGATCAGACAGCGTTTCAGCAGCGGTCTCAAAGGCATTTTTGGTGCAGTTTGGAAAGAAATCATATCCGCCGTATGAACGCTCGGCGTATATCTCTGGCGGATGTTCTTCCTTACCGACGATCTCCTTTCGCTTGGCTACCCAGCCTTTGACTGCCACGTCGATGCTGTCATCGTGAAAATCTTTATTGTCGATCTCTGCTTTCCAGACATCGATCAACCCTTGCTGCTCAGCCGCATTGAGGCCGCCGCCCGTGATGTATTTATACGCGGAAAACAGCACCGAACGCCGGAAAGTGGGCTTTACAATGCCCAATTGCCCTGCGGCATAGTCTTTGTAAGGACTCTCAGGAGCGGCACTGGTGTCGAACAAGGGCGTGACATAACCTGGGCCGCATGGATGCGTGTTGGACAGAAAAGTGAACAACAAAAGCAGCGTGACGAAGAATCGGACAAAGGATTTCATATAGATTTCAAAAACGAGCTAAATTGGATTAAATATACCCCAAATCTGGAACGATAGAAAGAACAATTTATGCAATAAAAATGCCCGCTTCTAGTAAAAGAAATGGGCAATTTAAAACTTAATAAATACAAGTCTAAACACTCATAATTTCGTGCTCTTTGTTCTTAGCAAGCTCGTCGATCTTAGCGATGTAGGTGTTTGTAGATTTCTGGACATCGTCGAGTCCTCCACGTTCGTCGTCCTCGGAGATCGTTTTGTCCTTAAGCATTTTCTTGAGTGCATCGTTTGAAGCATGACGCACGTTGCGGACGGCAATGCGGTGCTCTTCAGCGATCTCATTGACCTGTTTACCAAGCTGCTTACGTCGTTCTTCGTTGAGGGCAGGGATCGACAATCGGATAACCTTGCCGTCGTTTGACGGGTTGAAACCGAGATTCGCGGCAACTATAGCTTTCTCGACTGCTGCGAGTGCCGTTGCATCCCAAGGCTGCACCATCATCAACTGCGGCTCGGGAACCGAGACCGAAGCCATTTGGCTCAGCGGCGTCGGGGTGCCGTAATAATCGACGTGAACGGCATCAAGCAGTCCGACGGTCGCACGGCCTGTGCGGATGTTGGAAAGTTTACGTTTGAAATCTTCGACTACCAGATCCATTTTTGGCCCGGTTTCTTTTGTTACATCTGCTACGCTCATAGGTTTAGTGAACAGTTAATAGGGAACAGTTAATAGGGAACAGTGAACAGTTGAAGAAAGATAATATTCTTTAGATCTTTCT
Source organism: Chloracidobacterium sp. (assembly GCA_043757775.1). Lineage (GTDB taxonomy): Bacteria > Acidobacteriota > Blastocatellia > Pyrinomonadales > Pyrinomonadaceae > OLB17. The sequence goes on from JAYVOS010000180.1 coordinate 4,614, forward strand.
ATTTACCATTTACGATTCACTTCTTGTTGGAAACAAGCGTTCCAATTGTCAAATCACCGAGAACGGCCTTAACGATATTGCCCGATTCGAGCATGTTAAAGACCATTATCGGCAGATCGTTATCCATACAAAGCGAGATCGCCGAAGCGTCCATCACTTTGAGCCGTTTTTCCAATACTTCCTGGTACGTGATGCTGTCAAACCTAACAGCGTCGGGGTTTTTGACCGGATCTGAGTCGTAAATACCGTCAACCTTTGTAGCCTTAAAGATGACATCCGCCTTCATTTCAGCCGCTCGCAGAGCCGCTGCCGAATCCGTTGTGAAGAACGGATTTCCTGTTCCGGCGGCAAATATCACAAGGCGTTTTTTCTCGAGATGCCTGATCGCACGGCGGCGAATAAACGGTTCGGCAAGCTGCGGAATATCGATCGCCGACATCGCACGGGTGTAAACACCGGCTTTTTCGAGTGCATCCTGTAGCACGACGGCATTCATGATCGTCGCCAGCATACCTATGTAATCGGCGGCTGCACGATCCATATTGCCAGCCGATTCCGAAACGCCGCGAAAGATATTGCCTCCGCCGACCACGATCGCTATCTCGACACCCAGATCATGAACGGTCTTGATCTCCTGTGCCAAAGCCTCGGCCACCTTAGTGTCGATGCCGTAATTTTGATCTCCCATCAAGGCTTCGCCCGACAGTTTTAGCAGAATGCGATTGAATACTGGCGTAGCCATAGTTTATAAAGTTGCAGAGTTTTAGAGTGCCGGAGTTGCTGAGGAAGAGATGAAAACTCTGCAACTCTGTTACTCCGTAATTCGTTTAAGCGATCATCGATGCGACTTCGGCGGCGAAATCGTCCACTTTTTTCTCGATACCTTCGCCCATCTTAAAGCGTGAAAAACGGCGGATCGTGATGTTTTCCTTGATCGAGGCGACCTTTTCGCCGACCAGTTCACCTACGGTTTTCGACGGATCTTTGACGAATGGCTGATCGACAAGGACGTTGTCCTCGTAAAACTTATTCATACGCCCGTCGATGATCTTGTCGAGAATGTCCGAAGGCTTGCCCGAGTTTTTCGGATCTGCCATAAGCATTTCTCGAACGATCTCGCGTTCTTTATCAAGGTCAGCCGCAGGAACCTCACTGCGGTTTGTCCAACGAGGGTCGGTTGCTGCGATGTGCATTGCAACGTCTTTGACGAGTGCTTGAAACTCGTCGCCGCGTGATACAAAATCGCTCTCGCAATTGATCTCGACGAGCACACCGACCTTGCCGCCCATGTGGATGTAAGATCCGACGGCGCCTTCGGCGGTCACGCGTCCGGCTTTCTTACCGGCCTGCGACATGCCTTTTTTGCGGAGGATCTCCATTGCAACCGTCTCATCGCCATTTGCTTCGACGAGGGCGTTTTTACAATCGACCATTCCTGCACCCGATTTTTCACGGAGTGATTTTACTCCTGCTGCTGTAACTTCTGCCATAACTTAACTCCAAATAATAACTGTTTGTTTGTAAAAAAGCGTAGCCAGTCGCCGGTGAACGGAAATGAGCTACGCTTACGAAATATAAAAATTTATCTAGCTTGCTTTTGCTTCCGTGCTCTCTTCTGTTTTTTCTTCAGCCGCTGTTTCTGCCGGTGCTTCTTCATCCGGAGCCGCTTTAACCGCCGGTTCTTCGGCTACTGCCGCTTCCGTTGCTGCAGCTTCGACGACTTCGTCATCTTCCTCTTCAGGTTCCGGAATGTCGGCTGACTCGATCTCGGCAACTTCGTCCGCACTCAAGTATTCCTTCGGAATTGCCGTCAGCGAACCGATCTCCGTTGCGACGGTCTCAGCTGAAACGGTTTCGTCTACTTCACTGTCCTCAGCGACTGCGACCTGGCCTTCGGTGCCGATCTGACGGCCTTCGATGATCGCATCAGCGATACGCGAGGCAAAAAGCCTGATCGCACGCAGGGCATCGTCGTTACCCGGAATGACGAGGTCAATTCCGTCAGGCGAGCAATTTGTGTCAACGACGGCCACAACGGGGATGTCGAGACGATTTGCTTCCTTAATGGCGATATCTTCTTTACGAACGTCGATGACGAACATCATGTCCGGCATTCCATTCATATCCTTGATACCGGCAAGATTTTTCATCAATTTTTCATGCTCGCGGTCGAGTCCGAGACGCTCTTTTTTGGTAAGCATTTCGAAACGCCCGTCTTCGCGCATCGCGTCGATCTCTTTGATCTTATTGATGGATTTTTTAACGGTTTCGTAGTTCGTTAAAAGGCCGCCGAGCCAGCGGTTGTTGATGTAAAACTGCCCGCAGCGTTCGGCTTCTTCTTTAATAGCTTCCTGAGCCTGACGCTTGGTGCCGACAAAGAGGACCTTTTGTTTGGGGCGCTCGGTGAGCGATTCCGTAACGTAATTGAGAGCGTCGCGGAAAAGTTTCTGCGTTTTCTGCAGATCGATAATGTAAATGCCGTTGCGTTCGCCAAAGATGTATTCTTTCATCTTCGGGTTCCAGCGACGGACCTGGTGACCAAAATGAACTCCTGCTTCGAGGAGTTCTTTCATCGTAACTGTAGCCAAAACTTTATATCTCCTTGGTTTATGTACTCAGCGAGGCGGTA